>JBCCGX010000016.1:0-25886 GCA_039029035.1 Acidobacteriota bacterium
CGATGGCCGTGTCCGTTCGCTGAGGGTCGCGCTCAGAGCGCTGACCCGACCGAGTCTGATCGCCCCCTTGCGCCGGCTGCAGCAGCGCGTCGAGCTGTGCGCCGATCGGCTGTCGACCTGGGCACTGGATTTCGTCTCCGACCGCCAGCAGCTGCCGGCCCGATCCGCGACCGAAGCCTCGGCGGCGGAGCCCAACCCATCGATCGACGTGCAAGGGATCGCCTGAGTCATGCAGCGATTCGCCCTCCTCCTGTTGTCGGCCGCCGGGCTCGCCGGAGCCGCCTACGCCGCGCCGCCACCCGCTTCGTCCGCCATCGGCGAGCCTACAGCCGCCGAGGCACCCCGTTTGCTGCTGATCGCTCTCGACGCTGTACCCCACGACACCATGGACCAAGTAGCTCGCGACGGCTCGTTCTCTGGCTTTGCCGGACCCGTTCCGCTGATCAGCACCTATCCCTCCACTACCAGCCTGGCGCTGGCCGGCATCCTAGAAGGCTTCGGCCTGGCGAGGTCGCCCGGCTACGAGCACCGTTTCTTCGACCACCAGCGCAACCGTATCCGCGGCGGTGGCTTGTTCAGCTACAAGAAGCACCTCTTCCCTTGGCGTAAGTTCTTCGACTGGCAATCGGAGGGTCTGTTCAAGAAGGGTTTTCTTCTGCTCCGCCCGCAGAAAGCGGGTCGGAAATCGTTCGATCGATCGCTGGCCGCTTTCGCCGCATCCGACAAGCCGATCTATACCATCTACCACGACCTCACCGACCTGATCGGTCACGTCAAGGGACCGGCCCGATTGGAGCCTCTCCTGCGACATCTCAGCGACGGCCTGGAGGCGCTGCGGCAGCGTCCCGGCGCAGCCCCTTTCCATACGGTGATCTATTCTGATCACGGTCTGGCCGGCGGCGAGCCCCTGCGCAATACCCGCAAGAGCGTCAAGCGCGCTCTCAAACAAGGAGGCTATCGACTCAGGGGCCGCATCCGAGAGCCGCGTGACGTCGTTTTCATCCCCTATGGCCTGGTGTCGAGCTTGGTCGCTTTCACCGCCCCTGGCGAGGCGGTCGGCGTCGCTCGTACCCTGGCGGCGGTCGAAGGGATCGATCACTGTGTGGCCGACGATACCGAAGGCTGGCGGATCGAAGCGGCGACCGGCAGCGCCCAGGTTCTGCGGCGCCAGGTCGGCGACGAGGTCCAGTTCGCCTATCGACCGCTGACCGGCGACCCACTGGAGTACGCCGATCTCGAAGCCGAAGCGACTCGCCAGGACGCTGCGCCGGGCGACGGTGACGCCTGGCGCTCGGATGCCTGGTGGCTCGAGCGGACCGGTGAAGCGGCCTATCCCGATGCCCTGTACCGTATCGCCCGCGGCTTCGACCTGGTGGAAAACCCGGCGTCGCTCATCTGCTCCAATAGCGATGGCTACATGTACGGTGCCGCTTATACCGTTTTCGGCTCTCGCATCTCGACCGGCAAGCTGCGCTGGACTCATGGCGCCCTCGGCCGTGAGGCCAGCCAGGGGTTCGTGATGAGCGATGCATCGGGCTGGCAAGCCCCAGAGGCGGCTCGATTCGACCAGGCCCTGAGCTACTGGACCAAGAAAGACTGAATCGTCGCAGAAAGCGCGCCAGGCGTGTCTTGGACCCCTCCGCCTGTGATATCCTCCCGCCGCCATGGGCAAGATCATCAAGTACGGGATCGTCCTCTTTCTCGGCTATCTGGCCTACACCGAAGGACCGGCACTGGTCGAGCGGGTTACCGAATTGGGATCGGGCTTGGGCCGCAAGTCGAGCTCCGTCGACCAGGGCGGTTGCATCGGGTCAGCCGAGAATGCAAGCGAAAGCTTCAGTCGCGGCCTGCGCCAGTTCTCTGAGCCGCCGATCGATCTGAACGCCTGGGAGCTTTTCCTCGAGGACATCAAGGAAAAGCAGTACAACGCCGAGGCGACCTGCAGCTGCGCCCGCAGCTCGTGCGGCAAGGCGAGCGAGGCCTTGGCCGAGCTGGCCACCCTGGTGGCTGATTTCGACAACAGCCTGCGGGGCAACGGCATCCCCCTCAATCCGGCCCGACAGCAGGATACGATCGACCGGTTCCTCAAGCGGGCCAGGGAGCTCGATCGACAAGGCGACTGATCGCGGCCCGCCTGGCGGTCGACCCTGCCCCAGCTCGTTCCTCGTCTCTTTTCCCAACCATCGACCCGCGTCTCCAGGAGGGCATCCACCCATGGGAAGCTCCGACTCCGTGCAGCCGATCGCTGAGGTTGCGGCCAAGCTCGACATCGCGCCCGAACATCTGATCCCCTACGGCCACGACAAGGCGAAGGTACGGCTGGCAGCGAAGGATTCGGGCCGTGAGCCCGGGCGCTTGATCCTGGTCACAGCGATCACCCCGACCGACGCCGGCGAAGGTAAGACGACGACCTCGATCGGCCTGGCGCAAGGCTTCGCCAAGCTGGGCGAGCGCGTCGCCCTGGCGCTGCGCGAGCCCTCTCTCGGACCCATCTTCGGGCTCAAGGGCGGCGCCACCGGCGGCGGCCGCGCCATCGTGCTGCCGCAGGTCGATATCAATCTCCACTTCACCGGTGACTTCCACGCCATCACCAGCGCCAACAACCTGCTGGCTACTCTGCTGGATAATCATCTGCACCACGGCAACGCCTTGAACATCGATTCGCGCCGCACCCTTTGGCGCCGGGTGATCGACCTCAACGATCGCGCCCTGCGCCAGGTCCTGGTCGGCCTCGGCGGGGCCACCGAAGGGGTGCCGCGCGAGACCGGTTTCGACATCACACCGGCTTCAGAGATCATGGCGACCCTCTGCCTGGCCGAGGACGAGGACGACCTCAGACGGCGGCTCGGGCGTATCATCGTCGCCCTCGATCGCGACAAGAAGCCAGTCACCGCCGCTGATCTGAAAGCGGTCGGCGCGTTGATGATCCTGCTCAAAGACGCTCTCCACCCCAACCTGGTGCAGACCGGCGAGGGCGTCCCGACGTTCGTCCACGGCGGCCCCTTCGCCAACATCGCCCACGGCTGCAACTCGGTGATCGCCACCAAGATGGCCATGGCTTATGCCGACTGGACGATCACCGAAGCCGGCTTCGGCTGCGACCTCGGAGCGGAAAAGTTCTTCGACATCAAATGCGGCTACGCCGGCCTGGAGACCGCTGCTGTGGTCCTGGTGGCAACGGTGCGGGCCTTGAAACGACACGGTGGCACCCTCAAGAAGCATCTGGGCAAGGTCAATCCGGAAGCCGTCGCTCGCGGCTTAGACAACCTGCACAAGCACATCGAAAACGTGCGCCACTACGGCCAATCCCCGGTGGTGGCCCTGAATCGCTTCGCCGGCGACACCGCGGAAGAGGTCGAGGTGGTGCGCGCCGAGTGTGAGCGTCATGGCATCCCCTTCGCCGTCTCGGACGGCTTCGAGAAAGGCGGCGAGGGCACCACGGAGCTGGCGGAGCTGGTCATGCGACAAGCGCGATCCCAGCCTGGCAAGCGGCGGCCGGTGTACGACTGGTCCGACCCGATCAAAGACAAGATCGAGAAGGTCGCCACCCAAATCTACGGCGCCCGCGGCGTGGTGTGGACGCCGGAAGCCAAGCGCGATGCGCGCATGCTGAAGAAGCTGGGCTACGATCAGCTGCCGATTTGCATCGCCAAGACGCCCGCTTCCCTGTCTGACAACCCGCGCCTACTCGGCCGGCCGACCGACTTCGACATCACCGTCCGCAGCCTCATCGTCTCCGCCGGCGCCGGCTTCCTGGTGGCGCTGCTCGGCGACATCCTGCGCATGCCGGGCTTGCAGGCGGCGCCACAATCCGAGCACATGGACCTGATCGACGGCGAGGTCGTGGGGTTGACTTGAGCTGCCTGGTCATCAGCCACACGCAGGTGCGAGAGCTCCTGCCGATGGCGACCTGCATCGACCTGATGGCCGAGGCCTTGGTAACCCTAGGCCGGGGCGAGGCGACCAACCCCCTGCGTTGGGGTATGCGCTTACCGGCCGGCCAGGGCATCCTGGGCATGATGCCGGGGCAGATGGGCGCGCCGGCGACCCTCGGCCTCAAGGTCGTGGCAGTGTTTCCCGGCAACCATGGTACACCCTACGATTCCCACCAAGGTGTGGTGCTGTTGTTCGATCCCGAGCACGGCTTCCCTACTGCCATCGTCGATGCTGCCGAGATCACCGCCATCCGGACCGCCGCGGTCAGCGGCCTGGCGACCCGTCTGCTGGCCCGCGAGGACGCCACCGACCTGGCCATCCTGGGCTCCGGAGTGCAGGCTCGGACGCACCTGGAGGCGATGCGGACCGTGCGAGAAGTTGCCCGGGTGAGGGTCTACAGCCGTTCGCGCGAGAACCGCGAGAGCTTCGCTGCTACGGAGTCGAAGCGCCATGACCTCGAGGTCGAAGCCGTGGGCTCGGCCGAGGCCGCCGTCCGCGGCGCCGACCTCATCTGCACCACCACCTCGGCCCGCGAACCGATCCTATGCGGTGACTGGCTGGCGCCGGGCGCCCACCTCAACGCGGTCGGCTCGAGCGTCGCCAGCGCCCGCGAGCTCGATAGCCAAGCCGTCGTCCGTTCCCGCCTCTCCGTCGACCGGCGTGAATCGACCCTCAACGAAGGGGGCGATTTTCTCTTTCCCAAGCAGGAAGGCCTGATCGACAACGACCATATCCAGGGCGAGATCGGCGAGATTCTCTTGGGCCAGATGGTGGGACGCCGAACGCCGGAGGAGATCACCTTGTTCAAGTCCCTCGGGCTGGCGGTCGAAGACCTGGCGGCGGCGCATTACGTCTACCAGCAGGCCCGCGAGCAGGGCCTCGGGACACCGACTGAGATCGGAGAAATACCGAGCTGATTCCAGCGTCGGGGCAGCGGCGGACATCATTTCGCCTGGTATAGTCCGCTGACACGGCCGAGTCATCAAGGAGAATTCAATGGAAGTGCAAGAGCTGGAGCCTCAAGAGACCAGCGTGCGGTCGAGCGATGAGATGCCTGGCGATCTGAAGCAGCGAGCCAAGGCCGCGGCGGCGGTGGCCGCCGCCCATGCGGACAGTGTCGACGGTGAAGGGCGTTTCCCGCAAGAGTCCTTCGCCGAGATCAAAGCTCAGGGCCTGCTCGGCATCATGGTGCCCACCGAGCTCGGCGGCGAAGGTGCGAGTCTCGGCGACGTGGTCGACATCTGCTACCAGCTCGGCCAATCCTGCAGCGCCACCGGACTGATCTTTGCCATGCATCAGATCAAGGTGGGCTGCGTCGTGCGCCACGCCAAGGGCAGCGCGGCGATCGCCGGTATCTTGCGCCGCTTGGCCCAAGAGCAGTTCCTCTTTGCCTCCTCCACCACCGAAGGTAAGGGTGGCGGCAATGTGCGCTCCAGCGAGGCTCCGATCGAGCGGGATGGCGACCGCATCAGCCTGAACCGGCAAGCCACGGTCATTTCCTATGGCCGATACGCCGATGGCATCGTGACCACCGCCCGCCGCGACGCCGATGCCGCCGCCTCCGACCAGGTGCTGACCGTCTTGCTGAAGAGTGACTACACCCTCGAGCCCTTGCGCGGCTGGGACACCCTCGGCATGCGCGGCACTTGCAGTGAGGGCTTCACCCTCAAAGCCGAGGCGGACGCCGGCCAGGTCTTGCCCGACTCTTACGAGAAGATCCATGGCCAAACCATGGTGCCGTTCGCCCACCTCACCTGGGGCGCCGTGTGGGCCGGTATCGCCGCCGGCGCCACCGCGCGGGCGCAGGGCTTCCTGCGCAAGGCGGCTCGTCGCGGCGGCCAGCTGCCGCCCGGCGCTCCGCACTTCACCAAGGCCTTGTCGACCCTGCGCACCCTGCGCGGCCTCCTCGCCTCGTCGCTGCGCAGCTTCGAGAGCGTCATGGACGAGCCAGAAGCCCTGACCTCCCTCGGCTTCCAGTCGATGATCACCTTGACCAAAGTCGAGGCGTCCGAGCTCGCCACCGCGACGGTACTCAGCGCTCTCCGTGCTTGCGGACTCACCGGCTACCGCAACGATAGCGAGTTCAGCATCGGCCGCCACCTGCGCGATGTGCTGTCGTCGCCGATCATGATCAACAACGATCGGATCCTGGCGAATCAAGCCTCGTCCTCGCTGCTGACCGCGCTACCGGACTCGGTGCAGGATCCCAGACCCTGATCGTGTGAGCCGCCTCGATCCGGCCGGAGGTCGACGGCTCGGTCCAATGCAGTCGATCGAAGCCATCCCGCTCGAAACCATCCGTGCGGCAGCTGAGAGGCTCCGGGGCGTTGCCATCCGCACGCCCCTGCTCCGCTTCCCCTTGGACGACGACCGGCGTCAGATCTACCTCAAGCTCGAGAACCTCCAGCCGATCGGCTCGTTCAAGATCCGCGGTGCCGGTAACGCCATGGCCTTGGCCGACCCGGAGGAGCTGACGAGCGGTGTCTACACCGCAAGTGCCGGCAACATGGCCCAAGGTGTCGCCTGGAACGCCAGGCGGCTGGGCATCCCATGTCATGTGGTGGTGCCGGATCACGCGCCACAGACCAAGCTCGACGCCATCGAGCGCCTTGGCGGCGAGGTGATCAAGGTCCCGTTCGACGCGTGGTGGCGGGTGCTGGTCGAGCATCGCTTCCCCGGGCTCGACGGTTTCTTCATTCACCCGGTCAGTGCCCCTGACGTCATCGCCGGCAACGGCACCATCGGTCTCGAGATCGTGGACGATCACCCCGATGTCGACACCGTCGTCGTCCCCTATGGTGGCGGCGGCCTGTCCTGCGGTATTGCCTCGGCCCTGCGGGCTCTGCGGCCGGAGACCGCGGTCTACGCCGCCGAAGTCGAGACCGCCACGCCGCTGGCCGCCTCCCTGGCGGCCGGCAAGGCGTGCGAAGTCGACTACACCGCCAGTTTCGTCGACGGCATCGGAGGACGCAGTGTTCTGAGCGAAATGTGGCCGCTGGCGCAGCAGCTTCTCGCCGGTGCCCTGGTCTCCTCATTGGCCCAGGTCGCGGAGGCGGTTCGCTTACTAGCCGAGCGGTGCCGGGTCATCGCCGAAGGCGCCGGCGCCGCGGCCCTCGCTGCGGCCGTCAGTGGCAAGGCAGGCGACGGCAAGATCGTCTGCGTCGTTTCGGGTGGCAACATCGATGCGGCGAAGCTGGCGAAGATCCTCGCGGGTGAGATCCCTTGAGCTACCGACGATCGATCGACGGTCCTCCACGGCCACCGTAGCTCAAGCTCGGCGCCTGACGACCAGCCCGAGCGCCGCGAGGGCGAAAACGGCCAAGAACGACGGATGCACGTCGAAGAAGGCGATCGGCCCCAGGGCCTCGGCGGTCCCAGGTCGATGCCCGAACGCCAGGTGCACGGCGAGTGAGAGGACACCGAACACCACGGCGACCGGACCCGAAGCGCGGAGGACGCGCCCGAGCGCCCCAACCGCTGGCAACGGCCGGCGAAGGCGGAGCGTCAAGCCGCCGACCGCCGAGACCGACGCGGCGATCAAGGCAATCAAGAGGGTCAGTGAATAAACTGTATCCATGCGCTTGGGAAAAGGCTCGAGGCCAGTGCTCTATACTACCGATTCCCCCAAAGAGATAGCTCCGTCACGGGCCAACGGTCTACTGATTCTCATCGGCCCGTCCCTGTCCAGGGTGACCGTGAGCGTAAGGTCGGAGGATACTAGCGGCGATGCGAATCCTCGTCGTCGAAGACGACCCCGAGATGTCCGATCTGATCTGCGAGGTGCTTCAGACCGCCTGCTACGCGGTAGATCCCGCAGGCAATGGCAAGGCTGCCGACGAGCTGATGGAGGTCAACGACTACGACCTGGTGGTCCTCGATTGGGGGATCCCGGCGCCTTCGGGGATCGAGCTGCTACGTGGCTGGCGTCAGCAGGGCCACTCTCTACCGATCTTGATGCTGACCGGCCGTGACGCGATCGAAGACAAGGCCGGTGGCTTGGACTCCGGAGCCGACGACTACCTGACCAAGCCCTTCTCGTTCGTCGAGATGCTCGCCCGGGTCCGCAGCCTGCTCCGACGCCGCCAGGTACCTCTCCAGATCGTGCTCGAAGCCGGCGACGTGCGGCTCGAGCGTTCGCGCCATTTGGTCACCGTGGGTGGCCTTCCTATCGCCCTGTCGCCGAAGGAATTCGCGGTGCTCGAGTACATGTTGCGACGCAAAGACGAGGTGTTGACGCGGACCGACATCGAAGAGCACGCCTGGGATGAGGCATCCGATCCGATGGCCAATGTCGTCGATGTCACGATCCACCGCCTGCGCAAGAAAATCGATGGCGGACGGACTGCGAAGCTGATCCACACCGTGCGGGGTGTCGGCTACGTGCTGCGGAGTGAGCGGGCGTGAGAGCCCCGTCGCCTGCCGGTGCAGCCTCGAGTCGAGCCACCCCTGCCCACCGTGGTGCCAGGCCTTCGGCGAGCGCCGCACCATGACGTCTGATCGCACGATCCGCGATCTCTTCAAACCGGCACCGGAGATCTCACGGCGGCGCATCTGGGCACCGTTTGCAGTGCTCGCCTTGGGTCTTCTATCGATCGCCATGCTGCTGTGGACTCATCGCCTGAGCGAGCGGCGGACAGTGCAAGACCTGGCGGTGGTCAGCACCCTCAACGAGTTACAGAACGCCGTCGCTTACTGGCACCTATGGCTGGAAGAGTACCTCACCGACGACCCCTATGTCGTTCTCGATCGCGATGTGCGGGGCAACCAAGATGATGCCATGCGTCTCGCCGGCGAACTGCTGCGCGGCAACGCGACGAAGAACCTCGTGCCTCTGGAGGATCCGCGCCTGGCCAAAGTCGCCAGAGATCTCGAACAGGCGCTCACGAGATTCCGCAATCTGTCGGAAGATCGTCTGCGGCAGAATGCCGGAGTCGGTACCGAGCTCGATCAGGCCTTCGACGACGAATTCCACCAGGTCAGGGACCATTCCGAGACCCTACGCCAGCTGCTCGAGCGGCAACTGGAGCAAGGCCGGACGGCTTTCCGCCATCGCGTGTGGCTCACTGTCGGCGTGTGGGTCTTGATCGTGGCAGCGGCCGGGGCCGCGCTCTGGCGCCTCGAGCGCCAGCGGCGCTCGGCGGAGGAAACTCTGCGCACCAGCCAAAAATGGCTCGCGACGACCCTCAGCTCGATCGGCGATGCGGTGATCACCACCGATCTCGAGGGTCGAGTTTTCTTCATGAACCCGATCGCCGAGAAGCTCACTGGCTGGCCCCTGGAAGAAGCGGCCGGCCGGGCGATCGAGGACGTCTTTCAGATCGTGCGCGAGGACAATCATCAACCGGCCGAGAACCCGGTCGCAGCGGTCCTCCGGTTCGGCGAGAGCGTGCTGATGACCAACCACACCGTGTTGCTCGACCGCCACCGGGCCGAGTGCTACGGCATCGATGAGGGCGCCGCCCCGATCCGCGACGACGCGGGCCAGCTTCTCGGCGTGGTCTTGGTCTTCCGCGACGTCAGCGAGAGGCGCCAGGCCGAGAAAGCGCTGCACCAGCGCGAGATCGAGCTCCAACAGGCGCAGAAGATGGAAGCCGTTGGACGCCTCGCTGGCGGCCTCGCACACGACGTCAACAACTATCTCGGCGCCATCCGCGGCTATTGCGAGGTGGCGGTGTTGAAGAGTGAGAGCGGCGCCGCTCTCGAGACCCGTATGGGCTCGGCGATCGAAACCTGCGAGAAGGTCTCGGCCCTGATCCGGCAGCTGCTCGCCTTCAGTCGTCGCCAGCCCGTACAACCGGAGGTGGTCGATCTCAATCGCGTCGTCGAGGGTATGGAAGATCTGATGCGGCGCCTGCTGGGGGAGGACGTCGCCCTCACGACCCGCTGCGCGCAGCAGCTCGGGGCGATCGAGATCGATCCTTCGCAGATCGAACAGCTGTTGGTCAACCTGCTGGTCAACGCGCGCGACGCCATGCCGACCGGCGGCAGAATCCTGATCGCGACAGATAATGCGGAGCTGGCTGAGGGAGAGGTCGAGAAGCAGCCCGAAAGGAAGCCCGGTCGCTACGTGCGGTTGACGGTCCGTGACACCGGCAGCGGTATCCCGGCCGACGTGCAAGAGAAAATCTTCGACCCCTTCTTCACCACCAAGCGCGACACCGGCTCCAGTGGCCTCGGTCTGGCAACGGTCTACTCGGTGGTGCAACAGAATGGCGGCTTCGTCAGCCTGGAGAGCGAGGTCGGCGAGGGCACCACCTTCGAGATCTACTTGCCTGCCAGTCGCGAGTCGGCTATCGCCCAACCGGCGACTGCCTCGGCCTCGGTCGCCCCCACCGGCCCGGTGCGTATTCTCCTAGTGGAAGACAACGAAGACATGCGTGCCTCCACTCGCTCTCTGCTCGAGACCCTCGGTCACGCGGTCCAAGTGGCGCCAGACGGTGAGGCAGCGCTGGCCTTGTTAGCGAACGATCACGAGCCGTTCGACCTGCTGATCACCGACGTCATCATGCCAGGCATCAGCGGCAAAGAACTCTTGGACCGGATACGGCAACGGCATGGCGAAGTGCGCTGCCTTTTCGTCTCCGGCTATACCGACAACGTCATGCTGCGCCACGGCCTCGATCACGAGCGTGTGCACTTCCTACAGAAGCCCTTTGGCTTCGACGACCTAGCGTGCAAGATCGCTGAAGTCTTACTCTGACGCAGTTTTGGCCCTCTGCCAGCAGGCCGGTCTCCGTGCGAGGGGTGAGTCGAGGGAAGACTGTCATCTCCCAGTCATCACCGATGGAGCATTCTCTTCCGACACGAACCAGAAGCCATTCGAGGAGAAGCTCCGATGAAGATCTACCGGACTCAATTTGCGCTCACCCTGATCGTCGCGGGTTGGATGCTCACACTCGCAGCTGATCTCCACGCTGCCAACCGAGCCCGAGCTGACCCCGCCGCCGCCCGAGAGTACTTCACAGACATCCCTTTGACCGACCAAGATGGCCAGCCAAGGCGGCTCTACAGCGATTTGCTACGAGACCGGGTCGTCGTCATCAGCGCCATGTTCACCGACTGTCAGGGTGTCTGCCCGGTCACCATGGGTAACCTGGCAAAGCTCCAGCGCTGGCTCGGTCCACGCCTGGGGAAAGATGTCTACCTCTTGTCTCTCACCGTCGACCGCGAGAACGACAGCCCGGCTCGCCTGAAAGCCTACGCCGAGCGGTTCAACGCCCGGCCAGGCTGGTACTTCCTTACCGGGCCGCCGGAAAATCTCGACGCGGTGCTGCGCAAGCTGGGCCTCCACACCCGTGCGCGAGAGAGCCACTCGCCGATCTTCCTGGTCGGCAACGTCGCCACGGGGCTGTGGAAGAAGACACCGGGTATGGCGCCGGCCGCCGGTCTGATCGACGTCGTCGACAGCGTGCTCGCCGATCGGATGGAGACCGAGGGAGCCGCCTCTCGCTGAGCGCCAAGTCCCATCGATCCACCGCCTGACGAGCTGCCGGAGTCGGCAGCTCGTTCTTGTTTGGGGCGCGTGGCAAGGACCGCAAGAAGCCTGTCCCTAGCGCTCACGGGGTCGTTCATCCGGCGTTCATCCGGCTGTCATCTGGCTGTCATCCAAGCGTCACCTTGCTGTCATCTTGCTTGCCCTATCCTGCCGAAAACAGCGAAGGCGCCGGGAGACGTTGCCTGCACCGGCAGACATGCAGACCCAGCATTACTCGAGGAGAGAGGACGATGCGAGAAGCTCTGACACGTTACGCATTCATACTGCTCATCTGCCTGTTCGCTCCAGGGTGGGCGAAGGCCAAGACCGTGACGGCCGACGTGGTGATCCTGGACCACGTGCTGGTCTTCAATCGTCTCGGGTCGCAGAACGTCAACGGCATGATCTACGCGCTCGAGCGCGACGTCGTCGACAGCAATCTCGTACCGCTGCATCTGGGGGGCGCGGCGGTACCGGGCAAGGTGGCCTTGAGACCGGACAAGAGACCACGGCCGCTCGTCCTGCGTGCCAATGTCGGCGATACACTGGTGATCAACTTCTCCAATCTGCTGACCCCGAGCTCGAACCCTGATCCACCGCTGCCGGACGAGGCCAACCCGTGCGTCGGCTGTGACTCCGCCAACCCCCTCAAGGCCCTGGACAATCAGGTCGTCGGGCGCTGGGCCGGATTTCACGTCCAAGGTATGGAGTTGGCTTCGAGTATCGCTGACGATGCATCCTACGTCGGCGCCAACGGCAACTCTCTGACATCCCATTCCGGCGGCAGCGCCACCTACAGCTACCTCGCTACCGCCGAAGGCACCTTTCTGGTGACCAGCTACGGCGCTACCTTCGGCGGAGAAGCCAGTGGTGGAAACGTCGGCGTCGGCGCCTTTGCGGTCGTCAACGTGCAGCCGGCCGGATCGCGCTACTACCGCTCGCAGGTCACTGAAGAAGAGTTGCGCCTCGCTCGCACCGGTCTCACAGTCGATGGCCATCCCGTCCTGCCTTTCGACACTCCCGGCGTCGGCTACGAGGCTCTCTACCCGAACGTCGAGCCTTGGATCAGCGAAGGCAAGGCCGGGCTGCCGATCCTCAATATGCTGGATTCGGGCAACAGGATCGTCCACACCGACATCAACGCCATTGTCGCCGGTCCGCAGGGCGACGGCAGCTTTCCTGCCAGCACCTACCCGCTCGAGGCCCGCGGTGAGCGCAACCCGACGGTGCCCAACCGTCTGGAGCCCTTCCGCGAGTTCACCATCGTTTTTCACGACGAGCAGGCAGCGGCCAACGCCTTCCCGGCCTGGTTCCGTGAGGACATCAACCCGGTGTTCTCCCATACGACCCACGGCGTGCGGGACAGCTTCATGATCAATTACGGCTCGGGTGGCATCGGCTCGGAGATCATCGCCAACCGACTCGGGGTCGGCCCGATGTGGGACTGCCTCGACTGTGCCTACGAAGAGTTCTTCCTCTCCGCCTTCACCGTCGGCGATCCAGCGATGCTGGTCGACGTCCCGGCCAACACCGGGCTGGAGAGCTGCGGACCGTCAGGAACGGGCTGCGCCGACGTCGGACCGAAGGCGAACAAGGCCTTCTACCCGGACGATCCCTCCAATGTCCATCACAGTTACACCGGCGACTTCGTCAAATTCCGCAATCTCCACGCCGGGCCAAAAGAACAGCACA
The DNA here is from genome assembly GCA_039029035.1 of Acidobacteriota bacterium. Taxonomy (GTDB): domain Bacteria; phylum Acidobacteriota; class Thermoanaerobaculia; order Multivoradales; family J023; genus JAAELT01. The sequence goes on from JBCCGX010000016.1 coordinate 13,103, forward strand.
TCTTTCATCTGCACAACCATCAATGGCTGTTCAACGCCAACGACGACAATTCCAACTACATCGACGCCCAAGGTGTCGGCCCGGGCTCGGGCTACACCTACGAAATCAACTTCGGCGGCAGCGGCAACCGCAACAAGACCGCTGGCGACGCCATCTTCCACTGCCACTTCTATCCTCACTTCGCCCAGGGCATGTGGGAGATGTGGCGCATTCACGACACAACCGAGGTAGGTACCGAGCTCGAAGTCAGTAACGGCGGCACTCACGAAAAGAAGTTCGGGCTCAAGGACGGCACCCCCGCGGCCTACGCCCGCGCCCTGCCCGATGGCGAGATTCTCGACGGAACGCCGATTCCAGCCGTCGTACCGCTTCCCGGCAAACCGATGGCTCCGATGCCGGGCCGTGTCAGTCTGGTGCTCAAGGATGCCAACGGCGATGGTTGGGCCGACTCCTCGCAGGCCAATGTCGACCGGACCGACGTCTACCCCGCGGGACATCCGCTGGCCGGCACACTGAAGAATCCCGGCTTCCCATTCTGGATCGCCGGTGTCGATTGTGGCGGTCCGGGCAAGGTCAATCCGGCGACCGGACAATGCGACGACGGTATCGTCGGTCAACGTCCGACCACGCCGCCTCTCGACATGCTGACGGCTAGCGACGCCAGCGCGCTGTCGACCGGCGGCGATCCGCTGTTCGCCCATCCCGGCCTGGTGTCCAGCGCCGGGGGCTTCGATGGCGGTCTGCCGCGCCACGCGCTCGATGGCTGTCTAGCGACGGAGACTGTCGATCCGCTGACCGGCCAGCCGATCCCTTGCCGCGTGGACCCTTCGGTTGTCGAGCAAATCCAGACGCGCTTCGACTTCCGCAAGATCGTCCACAAGGCCAAGCCGGTCTACTTCCCCGAAGAGGGGACCGATCTGGAACAGGCTGCGATGCGGTTCCATGCTTTGCTCAATCATCCAACGACCCTCGGTGGTACGAGCCCACCGCTGGCGGCCAAATTCCGCACCAACGGTGCGCTGCCGGTAGCCGGTGCCCCCTACAACGAGCCTTGTATCGACGACGAGGGCGATCTCTTCCTCGGCCCAGGGCAGTTCTTCGCTGCCAAGCCGGGCTCGTTCTTCACCGCCAGCCCGCAGTTCAGCGCCGCCAAACCGCGGATCTACAAGGCAGCCAACATTCAGCTCGATGCGGTGTTCAACAAGGTCGGCTACCACTTTCCGCAGCAACGCATCATCAGCCTGTGGGAAGACGTGATGGCCTTCGACGGCAACCTCAAGCCGCCTGAGCCTTTCGTCATCCGGATGAACACCTTTGATTGCACACAGTACTATCACTCCAATCTGGTACCGAGCGAATACCAACTCGACGACTACCAGGTGCGTACTCCGACCGACATCATCGGCCAGCATATCCACTTGCCGAAGTGGGATCTGGTATCGGCCGACGGCTCGGCCAACGGTTGGAATTACGAGGACGGAACTCTGTCTCCTGAGATGGTGATCGAGCGGATCGAGGCGATCAATCACTTCAACGACGATCCCACCCGGCCGCCCGTGCCAACCCTCAAGAAGCCCGACGGTTCGGGCGGTGGTCTGACGCACCTGACGCCTACCACCAACACCGATCCGAGCTTCCCGACCGGTCATGCCCAGGCTCTGGGTGCCCGCACGACCATCCAGCGCTGGTTCGCCGACCCGGTGGTCAACACCAAGCTTGAGGATCGTGGTCTGGGCATCATCTTCACACACGACCACTTCGGCCCTTCGACCCATCAGCAGGTCGGTCTCTACGCGACGGTGCTGACCGAGCCCGCGGGCTCGACCTGGCGCCACAACGAGACCGGCGAGCTGATGGCCACTCGGCCCGACGGCGGCCCGACCAGTTGGCAAGCAGTGATCACGGACTTCGCCGCCGGCGGTGACGGTCAGCCGGCCGACGATCAACCCTTCCGCGAGTTCTACTTCGAGTTCGCCGACTTCCAGCACGCCTACGAAGGCGACCACAAAGGGGTGCTGTCGAGCCGTGACGACAGCGCGATCCTCAACCCGGATCCTGACGCCTTCCGCAGCGCCATCAACCCATCGGTGCGCCAGGAGGTCGGCAATCCGGCCATCGCCGGGGACGAGTTCCCCGACATCATGCGCTTCCCCAAGGTCTGTCCCGGCGGCGTGCCGCGGCCCTGTCCGGAGGCGATCTCGGCCGACGACGTCGGCATGTTGGTGGTCAACTACCGCAACGAGCCCGTGGGTCTACGGGTCTACGACCCCAACAAGACCGGACCTGACGGCAAGCCAGGCATGCAAGCCGACGGCAAGGCCGGTGACCTGGCCTACGCCCTGCAAACCCGCACCGATCGCAAGGTCTCCAAGATGAACGCGCGACCGGCAGACTTGCCGTTCTGGAGCGAAACCTTGAACAGCCAGGACGCAGTTCTGCCCGGCGATCCGTTCACGCCGATGATGCGCACCCGTTTCGGCGATCTTGTGCGGGTCAAGGTCCAGGCAGGCGCCCACGAGCACGAGCACAACGCCACCATCCACGGGCTGAAGTGGCTGCAGGGCGGCTCGAGCCACGGCAAGGCACCCAATTCCGGTTGGCGCAACTCGCAGAATGTCGGGATCTCCGAACAGTTCACCTTCTCGGCGCCCATCTTCGAGGACGTATCAGCCAACGAGAAGACCCTCGACCTCGCATACTCCATGGATGCCAGTCAGGACGGTTGGTGGAGCGGCGTGTGGGGTGTGCTACGCGCCTACAACGACCAGCCGAACGACCTGTACAAGCTGGACAATGAATGGATCAGTCCAACAATCGACGTGCTCAACCGGTTCAACTTCACCGACATTTGCCCCAGCAACGCCCCCGGCAAGTCTTTCGACATCACAGCAGTGCTAGCCAACGAGGTGCTGGGCAACGCCGTCGGCGCCAACCTGGTGCCCGTCGACGCTTCCGCCAACATGCACGTCGGCGGGTCGGTGGATCCCGACGGAGGTACTTTGGTCTACAACCGACGGGGAGGAGTTGGTCAGTCCTCGCAGGCCCAATTCAACGGGCCACTGCACGATCCGACCGGCCTGCTGTACGTCCACACCCAGGATCTCGAGCCGCAAGATCCCACCGACCCCAATTGCGTGTCGATCGGCCCCTTCGGCGGAGCGCTGCCCTACGCCTGCCCGGCCCAGCTCAAGGCAGGCGTGCCGGTGGAACCGCTGGTGCTGCGTGCTGCCGCGGGTGACTGCGTGAAGGTCACTCTACGCAACAAGCTGCCAGAAAAGATGCCCGACCTTGCCGGATTCAACACCCTCTTGCAAATGGTCATCCGCGACCACAACGACTCCGATGGCGGTGTGACCACGTTCAACAACAACCTGATTCGGCCCTCAGCCTATGTCGGTCTGCATCCACAGATGGTCGAGTTCGACTCCGGCCGAGACAACGGCATCCTGGTCGGCATCAATCCGGAGACGGATCAACTGGTCGCGCCAGGGGGTGAGAAGTCCTTCAAGTGGTACATGGGTCACTTCGAGGCGGCCAGCCTCTTCGGAGGTGCCAGCGTCTCGGCCCACCCGGTCGAGTTCGGAGCCAGCAACCTGCTGCCCGCCGACGTCATCAAGCAAGGGCAGAAGGGGCTTGTCGGTGCGCTGGTGGTCGAGCCCAAAGATTCGACGTGGGCCGAAGACAGTCACATGCGGGCCGCTGCCAGTGTCTCGACGGAGAGCAGCCTGTTTCGTGACTTCGCAGTGGTTTTCCAGAAGGGCCTGAACCTAAAGTACGGCGACGGCTCGGCGATCCCGAGTATCGCCGGCGAGGGCGGCCAGATCCCCGAGGACAGCCACGACGCCGGCCAGGCAGCGATCAACTATCGCACTGAGCCTGCGTGGTTCCGATTCGGGCTGCCGGCCGACTCGGCCTTCGGTAGCGGCCCGAGCGAGCTCGGATCGGTCAGCGACGCCCACCGTCTCTACAGCAACGGCCTGGCCGGCGGTTATCCGGAGACCCCGGTTTTCGTCAGTCGCCGCGGACGCCCCTTCCGCATGCGAGTCCTCGAGCCCACCGGCGTCGGCCGCGGTACGACCTTCGACCTGCACGGTCACGTCTGGCAGCGAGATCCCTATCTCGCGGTCACCGTGCCCTCGGACGTGATCGGCGACAACCCGCTGGGCTTCTATCTCGGTGGTCAGGAGAGCGTCACGCCATCCGCACACTTTGACATCGTGCTCCCCTCCGCCGGCGGCTCGAAGGCCATCCTTGGAGACTATCTCTTCCGTGATCATGGCTCCTTCGGCAACACCAACGGCTTGTGGGGCATCCTCAGCGTCGGACAGAGCGAACCGCCGACCGACTCCGAGCCCACTTACAGCATCGGCGTCGAGTAGGGCCCCGAGCCGGGGCCGTTCGTCATCGGCCGCCCCGGCTCGCCTTCTTCTGACCTCCGTTCCGACAGCACACCTTGAACTCGGGAGCAGACCTCCGATGAGAACCGCCACCAAGACGATCGAATCCCGCGCCCATACAGCGCTATTCGCCGCTCTCCTGGTTGCCGCTTGGCCTTGGACAGCGCAAGGCCAGAGCCAGACCGCCGCCCAGCGCGAGACCGCTACAACCGTCGCTGAGGCCCAGCGCTCGGCCCATCCGGTCGTCGACCGTACGGCCCGCGAAGGTCTCGAGATCGAATTCCGCGCCACACCCTCCCCCGACCGCTCGATGACCGGCGAGCAGATCTTCGCCGGTGACTTTGTCGATCTGAGCTTTCGCATCACCGACGCCAGCACCGGCCAGCCCCTGAAAGGCCAGTTCCCCGGTGCCTGGATGGATATCGGCGAGAGCTGGGACGGAGACTTCGCGCTCGACACGTCCTGCAAAGACCGAGTCGGCATCTATCTGCAAGGGAACATCGGCATCCGACCTCTGATCGACTTGAACAGCTACTTCATTCTGGTGATGAACCGCGATCCTTCGATCTCGGTCATCGACCCGATCACCGGCATTACTGGCATCACAAAGCTCTATGCGCAAATCAACCTCGAAAGTGCCGGCGCCGATTGGGCGAAGACCGAAGACGAGAAGATGCTCTTCGTCAGCATGCCGCGGGCCGGCCGGATCGCGGTCGTAGATACCGACACCTTTCAGGTGATCGACAACGTCGGCGCAGGCGACAACCCGACCCGCATCGCTCGCCAGCCGGACGGCCAGTACTTGTGGATCGGCAACGATACCGAGGACGACGCCAGCGGCGTCACCGTGATCGAGACCGAGACCCTGGCGGTGGCTCGCCGCATCGCGACCGGCCGCGGACACCACGAAATCGCCTTCAGCGACGACGATCGCTACGCTTTCGTGACCAATCGCGGCGCCGGGACGGTATCGGTGATCGACATCCGCACTCTGGAGAAAGTCAAGGATCTACAGACCGGGCCGTTGCCCATCGCGGTCGATTTCTCGAGCCACAGCGGCACCCTCTACGTTGCTGACGGTGAGACCGGCGATATCACTGTAATCGATGGCCGGACCCTCGATCAGGCGGCACGCATCGAGACTCGGCCAGGTCTGGGACCAGTGCGGATCTCTCAGGACGGGCGCTGGGCACTTGCGGTCAACACGAGTGCCGACGAGGCCTACGTCATCGACGTGGCCACCAACCGCATCCTCCACACCTTACCAACCGAAGACAGACCTTACCAAGTGGCCTTCAGCCGGAGCTTCGCCTACATCCGCTCCCTGGGCTCCGAGCGGGTCAGCATGATCGATCTGTCGGAGCTCGAAGGCTCCGGCCCGCCGCCAATGGTGCGTTTCGCTGCCGGTCAAGAAGCACCGGATCGAGCCCGAGACCTGAGCCTCGCCGAGGCTATCGTCGAAGCGCCTGGGGAGGCTGCCGTGATGGTGGTCAGTCCGGCGGACACCACGGTGTACTACTACATGGAAGGGATGAATGCGCCGATGGGCAACTTCCGCAACTATGGCCACATGCCACGGGCGGTGCAGGTGATCGACCGCTCGATGCAGGAGCGCCAGCCGGGGGTCTACTCGTCGACCGTTCGCCTGCCGGAATCGGGGATCTACGAAGTGGCGTTCCTAATGGACTCGCCTTCGGTGCTGCATTGCTTCGAGCTCGCCGCACGACCCAATCCGATGCTCGAGATCAAAGGGCCTCCCCTGGCGGTGGCCTACCTCGACGACAAGCGTCATCGCGACGTCGGCGAGACCGTCGCCATGCGCTTCGCTCTCTCCGACCGCAAGACCGGCAAGGCCCGCACCGACCTCACCGACGTCTCGGTCCACTACTTTGCCGCGCCGGGCGGCAAGCGCAGTGAAACGGCCGCCACCCACGTCGGCGACGGCGTCTACGAAGCCTCCCTGACCCTGGCCGGTGCCGGCGCCTGGTACGCCTACGTCGCCTGTCCGTCGGAAGGCATCCGGCCGGCCGATCTTCCCTTTACCACTTTCTTGGCGGGTGTCCGCCGACGGCAAGTGCCGGCGGCGACAGCGCATCTGCAGCCGAGGAGCCTCGCACCATGAAGACGAGAACCGTGATCGCAGGCTTGGCTATCTCGTTGCCCCTGGCCTTACCGGCCCCAGCGCTCGCGGCTGGGCAAAGCGAGTCGGCGCATCACGCTGCCATGACGCACGAGTCGACCGGGGACAACGGCGCTGAGCACGCGGAGCACCGGCGGATGCTGGCCGCGGCAGCCCATGCCGAGATGGCCCACATCGATTCGATGCAGGTCGACGTCGAGGTCCACGACCTCGAGCTACACGATCAGGACGATCGGCGCGTACGCCTGGCAAGTGATGTGATCGGCAACAAGCTGGCCGCCGTCACCTTCGTCTACTCGAGCTGTACGACGATCTGTCCCATTTACAGCGCTCTCTTCACCCAGATCCAGGATCTGCTCGGCGACCGCCTGGAGCGCGAGGTCGTTCTCATCACTCTCACCCTCGATCCGACAACCGATATCCCGCTACGGCTCAAGCGGGAAGCAAGGAAGTACCGAGCGAAACCCGGTTGGTACTATCTCACTGGAGCAAAAACCAATGTCGATCAGGTGTTGCGCGGGTTCGACGCCTACTTCCCGGACTTCACCCAGCATCCTCCGATGGCCCTGGTCGGGGACGGTGCAACCGGCACCTGGAAGCGGTACAACGGCTTTCCCCAGCCCGAACAAGTCGTCACCATGCTCGACGAGCTACGGGCGGCACGCCAAGCGCAAGGAGGCTAGCCGGTCTTGTCCGAGAATCGCCTCGAGTTCCTTCGGCTCTACAGGCGGCGCCTGCGGCGCCGGCAACAGCCACGGCGCCTGCGCTTGGCTCCAGTCCTCGCGCTGCTGCTCGCGACGCCTCTCCTTGCCGAGGGCCTCAGCCCGCAAGAGAAGCGCGGCAAGCAGATCTACACCACCGGCACCAGCCCTCGCGGAACTCCGATTACCGCCCGCGTCGGCGGCGAAGCGACCCCGCTGCCCGGCACTGCGGCGACCTGCGCCGCCTGCCACGGGAGCGACGGTCGCGGTCGCCCCGAGGCAGGGGTCATCCCCTCGGACATCACTTGGGATTACTTGATCAAACCCTATGGTCACCGCCATCTGATGGGGCGCCAGCATCCTGCCTTTTCGGCCGACTCTCTGGCCGAGACCATCCGCCATGGCCGCGATCCGGCCGGCAACGTGCTCGATCCCTCCATGCCGGTCTACGCCATATCGGATGACGATCTGGCAGACCTGCTGACATATCTGCGCCAGTTGGAGAGAGACTCGGATCCCGGACTCAGCGACAATGCGATCCGCATTGGCACCATCCTGCCCGCTAGCGGCCGGCTGGCAAAGATCGGCCTGAGCCTGCGGGAGATCCTGCAAGCGGCTTTCGAGGAGATCAACGCTCGCGGCGGGATCAACGGCCGTCGGCTGCAGTTGGTTGTTGTCGACTACGACGCCGCGCGGCAGTCTCCCTTGGCCAGCGCCGAGAGCCTGCTGCGCGACGGGCAGGTTTTCGCCATCCTGAGCCCGGTGGTCCTGGGAGCGGACCAGGAGATCAGCGACCTGGTCGAGTCCGAGAAGATCCCGCTGATCGGTCCCTTGACCCTTCTCTCCCCCGATCCCTTTCTGCTCAATGATTTCACTTTCTACCTCTTCTCGGGACTGCGGGAGCAGATGCGTGTTCTGATCGACTTCGCCACTCGCGAGCTCCAGCTGAGCAGCCCCAAAACCGCCGTGCTCCTTCCCACCGACGACCGCTATCGCGACATGGTGCAGGTGATCACAGCGCAAGGGAAAGCCAACGGCTGGACCCGGGCGCCGCTGGAGATCATGACCGGCAGTTTCGATCCGTCGGAGGCCGCAGAGCGGCTCGCCAAGGCACGGATCGACATCGTCTTCGCGCTCGGGTCCAGCGATCTTCCCGCCTTGCTCCGCGCCGGCGAGGTGCTCGGCTGGCGTCCCGATGTCCTGCTTGCCGGCGCATCGGTTCGTCCCGCGCTACTCGATCTGCCGGAGAGCTTGCAGGGCAAGATCCACGCCGCCTACCCCACCGTTCCAACGGACCATACGGCGGCCGGCTCCGCCGCCCTACGCGGCCTTGTCGAGCGTGTCCCCGTGACTTCGCGGCATCGTACCTCCCAGATTTCAGCCTACGTCTCGGCCAAGGTCCTGGCGACCGGTTTGAAGAGAGCCGGCCGCGATCTCAGCCGCGAAAAGCTCGTCCGAGCGCTCGAGCGTCTTTATGAGTATTCCACCGGTCTGACGCCTCCCATCACCTACGGCGCCAACCGGCGCATCGGCGCTCTCGGTGCCTACATCGTCGCGATCGACCTGAAGAACGACACGTTTACCCCCACCCACGGCTGGATGACGCCACAATGAATCGAATCCAGGCCATACTCCTGGCCCTGTCGGCGCTACCTCTCCTAGCCGGGGCCTCGACGACGGTCGATGAGGCGAAGACACGCGGCAAGGCGATCTATCACAACGGCTCGAGCCCGTCCGGAGCCGAGATCGTCGCCCTCGTCGGCGAGACGCGCACCGAGATCCCGGCCGCCGTGTTGCCCTGCTCCAATTGCCATGGCACCGATGGCCGGGGTGGGCAACAACCAGGCATTGCCGCCGCCGACATCACCTGGCCGGTGCTGAGCCGGCCACGCCCCGCCACTCCTCCCCAGGAGGTCAAACCGCGCCCACCCTATACGGGCGAGCTCTTGTTGCGAGCCATCACTCGCGGCGTCGACTCTGCCGGTCGCCGGCTCCATATCGCCATGCCCCGCTATCGTCTGACCCGCCGCGACGCGTCCGATCTGGTCACCTATCTGCAGCACCTCGGCGACGAGACCGAGATAGACACCGCCGCTCCCGCGAGGCCCACCGGTTCCTCACCTTAGACAGCTCCATCTGAGGCCTGCCGCGGGACTCGGCGACGCGAGACCCGGCCGCTAGGTCATCAGGTCAACGCCAGGGCTGCAGACGTCGCAGCAGCGCCTTGGGTCGGCATTTACCCGGCAGAGGGGAGGGGGCTCAGTATAATAATCACCATTTCATCCAGCTCGCCCGATTCGTCGAGCAGAGCCGCATGCCGACGTCGGTATGGGTGTGGGCATCATGTCGGAACCAGAATCCACAGCATCCCCGGCAGGCGACGATCCGGCCGCTGATTTCGCCATCCCGGTGCTGGAGATCCGCTTCGACAGCTTCGACGAGCTCCTCCAGCAAGCCGCGCCGGAGCTCCTGGCGTCTCGGCTACCGCTCGATTCGGCGGATGAGCTGGCGGTCGGCGACCTCGAGCGGCTGGTGATCCGGGTGTGCGATCAGCCGGTATCGATTCGCGCCCTGGGCCGGGTGGTCGAGCTCGCCGGGGATCCGGCCGACGAAGAAGGTGAGGAGCCGAATCGAGCGCTCGATCTGATCTGTATCGACCCGGCCAGCCACCAGCTGATCGAGTCGATCAGGATGTGGCACCCGGAGTTGCGGGAACCGGTGCCCGACGAGGACGATGGCCTTGACGCTTCCGGGTCTGAAGACGAAGAAGCGACGTCTGAGGCCTCCGGTGAGGTCGAATGGGAGCTCGATGTCGACTCCCTGATCGGTGAGGCCTTCCCAGAGCCGGCACAGCCGATGCTCGAGAGCTTCGATGATCTCACTGCAGACCCACCGGAGGCCGGCATCGAACCCAATGCAGAGCCGGATCTAACGCCCGAGCTCGAGGCACCGATCCAAGCCACCTACGTCGATCCGCAACAACTCGAAGACGAGGCCGAGCAACGGGCACCACCGGATTGGGCTTCACCCGATTGGCAGCCTCCGCTCTCGGAACTCAATGCGGAGGACTTCGTCAAGGAGGACGACGAGCCGGCCCAACCGAGTACTGAGCCTGCCTTCGAGCCCAACGAAGGACCCGTTGCCGGAACGATCGAAGAGCCTCTCGAGGCATCGAAACCCGAGCGCCTCGACAAGCCGGGCACAGACGCTCGCTATGAAGAGCTCGTTCCCGCAGCGTCTTCGGCCCCGGCACCTGAGGAGGCGGTCTCGCGCCGTCCCGGGCTCCTGTCCTGGGTGGCGGTTCTGCTCGCATCCCTGGGCATTGGCTTCGGGCTACACGAGGTGTACCCGAGGCTGTCGACGCTCTGGGTGCAGCCACAGAAGATGCCACCTGGCCCCCTCTCCCAGTCGACGCCCCTGACGCCGGCCGAAGATCTAACTACGCCGAGCTCGACCCCTCCGCCGGCAGAAGACGCGGCCGAGCCCCTGGCCAACGATGCCCCAAGCTTTGCCGAGGCTAACCCGTCGATCCAGGAAGGCGCCGCGGACGGACGGCTCGATCCCACTGCCGAGGCCAACGGCGACCCGGACCCAATGGCGGAAATCGAAGAAACTCTCCAAGGCTGGGCCCGCGCCTGGTCGGAGCAGCAGGTCGACGAATACCTCGCCTACTATGCCCCGGACTACAGTCCTCCGAACATGAATCACGCCGCCTGGAAGAGCCAACGGAGGCAACGCATCGAAGCGCCGACACGTCTTGCGGTGAGCCTCGGCGAGGTCGAGATCCTTGCACTGGAAGATGATCGCGCCACCGTCCAATTCTTCCAGATCTATCTGGCTGACACCGTACGGCGCACCACCTGGAAAACGTTCGAGCTGCGCCGCGATACGGTGGGCTGGACGATTTACCGCGAGACCCTGGGACGCCCATGACGCCGACCAGGCTGCGAGCAGGTAGAGCGCACCCATGAGGCTCTTGATCGTCGACGGAGACCACGACTCCGCCGAATCTTTGCGCGCTGCGCTGACTGCGCGAGGTCACCAGGTTTCGACCTCCGGAGATGTCCGCGAGGCTTACGGGCTCCTGACCCAGTGTGATCTCGATGGAGTCGTGCTGGATCTCTTCGCGCCGCAGCAACGTGCCTTCGATTTGCTGCAAGCACTGCGCGCCAACCGCCGGACCCGCACCCTACCGGTGATGCTGCTGTCAGACTCCGAGGACGCCCAACCGCGCACCCGAGGCCTGCTCCTCGGCGCCACGGATTGCTCCGCCAAGCCGATCGAGCCCCAGGCGCTCGTTGGTCAGATCGAGGCGATGATTGTCCAACAGACCGCCTCCCCTGGCGGTCTGTTCGGCCAGCTGACGACGGGAGCTCTGATGGAAGCCTTGCAGGAGCTCGAAGCGGAGGGCGGCTCCGGCCTTCTGCGGATCGTCGGCGCAGAGCGCGACGGCTGGATCGAGCTCGACGCAGGACGCATTGTGACGGCCCACTATGGTCTACTCGAGGGCTGGCCGGCGGTGCTCGCGGTGCTCGGCGTTGACGACGGGCACCTTCTTTTCGAGCCACGAAAGCTCGGCGAACCGGCGCCCGAACCAGCGATGGGCTCGACCTACTCCCTCCCCAGTCTGGAGCTGCGACTGGCCCAGCTGCGCGAGCGCCTGCAACGCTTCAAGGTCTTCTTGCCCGAACCCGACGCGAGCCTCGAGGCCTGCGGCCAGTTAGATCCGGAGCTCGCCGCTTTGGACGACATGCCTTACGCTGTGGTGCACGAACGGGTCGCCGCTCTGCCAGGCATCACCTTCGGCGAGCTCCTGGCCCAAGAGCTGGCGCCCACGATCCACGTTCAGCTCGCCCTGGCCATCCTGATCAAGACCTCGGTCATCGGCACGATAGATCCAGGCCCAAGCGACGTAGGCTGAAGCCCCGAACAGGGCTCGGTGGCTCACAACGGTCTGCCTTCTTCGCAGTTTCGCGATCCCACGCAGAGCGCATACGATTCGCCGGATGAACGGATCCGAACCCATCGCTGGCCCGGGAGCAACCCAAGCCCCAGCCAAGCTCCGCCGCCTCCACCAGCGAATCCTCCGCCAGTTCGACACTTACTTGGAGATCTCGGCAGACCAGCAGGTCTTGTCTCTCTGTCGCGAGGCTGTTTCAGCCTGGAACGTTGCCCAGCACCTGGAGCACTTGGTGTTGGTCGACGGCACCATCCTCAGACGGCTCGAGGAGCCTGACGAGGCCTTCCAACCGGACGGCAAGCCGACTTTCGCCGGCCGCATGATGATGTTGCTCGGCTCGATTCCTCGGGGCCGTGGGCGAGCGCCGTCGATCACTGATCCGACTAAAGTTGCTGTCGATCAGCTCGAGGCTCGCCTGCGAGAAACGAGAGAGCGCTTCCAGCAGCTCGACCACGCTCTGGGGTCGCTGCACCAAGGCCCGCCCCTGGCCAAACATTTTGCCTTCGGCTACCTCAACGGCGCGCAGTGGCTACGATTCGTCGACGTCCACCATCGCCATCACTGGAAGATCATCCGTGACATCCGC
>JBCCGX010000017.1:0-25692 GCA_039029035.1 Acidobacteriota bacterium
GTTCTCGGCCGAAACCACCGGCGGCAGGGATGGGTCACCGACGGTGATGCCGAGCAGGTTGTAGAGGTGGAAGGGATCGGCCCGCAGGTCAGCGGCGAACTGGGCGTAGAGCGGGTTCTCCGGCGGCCCGCCGAAGAGGCCAGTGGTGATTACCAGGTCGATCAGTGAGTCGGTGTAGTCGACCCCGAGGCGCGGCAGGACGACGTCGAACGCGGCGCGGGTGAAGATGCCACCTTTCTCGGGCACCGTCGCCGCGGCCAGCAGGGCGTTGCGGTCGTAGAACAGGCCGGCGCTGCCGCGGACCAGGGTCTCGTGGCGGCTGCCGACGTCCCACACGAAGCCGAAGCGCGGAGCGAAGTTGTCGTCATCGTCGTTGAACAGGGACGCCTGGTCGTAGCGCAGGCCGAGGTCGATCGTCAGGTTGTCCCGCACCTGCCACTTATCCTGGATGAAGGCGCCGACGTCCTCGTTGTCCAGGTCGAGCAGCAAGTCGCCCCCTGGCACGTTGGGCAGGGTGAAGAAGCGCGCGGCGCTTTGCGCGAAGCCGAAGCGGGCGAAGAGATCCTCGGTGATCGGGATGACGTTGGGGGAGAAGAAGGCGGCGGAGTATTCGACGTCGTTGAAGACCTCGTCGAAGCCGTCGACGGTGGTGTCGACATAGTCGTAGCCGGCCTTGAACTCGTGCGAGTCGCCGCCGAAATCGCGCAGCCAGGAGTAGGCTTGGGTGAGCTGCAGGCGCTCGCTGTTGCGCTCCGAGCGGCCGCCGAAGGAGGCGCCGGTTTGCAGGAAGTTGCCGAGGAAGAGGAGCAGCACCGCCTCCTGGCGCTCGGTCTGATCGAGGTTGTTGCCGGTCGAGCCATCGAGGGTCTTGAGGGTCGACTCGAGGAAGGCGTTCGAGCTCCGCAGCCAGGTCTGGCGCAGGGCAACGCTGGTGGATTCGGCATCCTGGGTGCGGGCGCCACTGGGCAGCACCAGGGAGCCGGCGACGGCGATCGGGCTCTCGCCGGTGGCGTCGTCCTCGGTCAAGTTAAAGGACAAGGTCCAGCGGTTGGACGTATTGGGCAGGAGGTCCACCTTGCCGAGCAGCGAGAGTCCCTCGAGCTCCGGACCGAGGTTGAAATCCTCCACCCCTTGCGGTGTCGCCAGGCCGCGCTGGACGAAGTCTGGGATGCGCGAGCGGTCGATGTTACGGCCGCGCGCCTCGTCGATCACCTCCGCCGAGGCGAAGAAAAAGGTCTTGTCGCGGACGATCGGGCCGCCGACAGAAGCGCCCCATTGATCGCGCTCGAGCTTCGCCACCTCCTGGCCGTCGACGTTCGAGGAATCGAACGAGTCGTCGCGCAGGAAGTAGAACGCCGAGCCCTGCCAGTCGTTGGTGCCCGAGCGGGTGATGACGTTGACCACGCCGCCCTGCGCCTTGCCGAACTCCGCCTCGTAGCCGGTGGTGATGACCTGGAATTCCTGGATCGAATCCTGGGTGAAGCGCTGGAAGGCGCCGCCGTCCAGCGGATCGTTGTTGTCTCCGCCGTCGACGATGAAGGAGGTGGCGGCGGGGCGCTCGCCGAAGATCGAGAAGCGCTGGTCGCGCACCGCGGCGGGATCGGGCTTGACGCCGGGCACAAGGCTCACCAAGTCCTCGACGTTGCGGCCGTTGAGCGGCAGGTTCTCGATCGACTCTGGCGACACGTGGGTCGACAGCTCGGTGCGGGTGAGCTCGACCACCGGCCGATCGGAGGTGATGATCAGGGTCTCCTCGACCGCTGCCAGCTCCAGGGCGACGTCGAAGCGGAGGGTCTGATTGAGCGCCACCCGGGCCTCGGGGATCTGGGCTTTGCGGAAGCCGTCAAGGTCGTAGGTGAGCTCATAGACCCCGGCAGGGATCGGCGCCAGCCGGTAGCGGCCCTCGTCGTCGCTGATCGCGGCGAGGCTCTCACGCTGCAGGGCCGGGCCGCGGGCCGTGACCTGTACCCCGGGCAGCCGGCCACCGCTGCCGTCGGTGACGGTGCCGGTGATCGCACCGGTAACCTGAGCCTCCGCGGGGGAGGTAGCGAAGAGCAATGCGGCAGCCAAGAGCCCGGCTGCTCGGGACGATAGGCGACGGTCCTCGAGAAGGTGCATGCGGCGCTCCTAGATCAATTTGTTTCGGCGGATCTCCTGGATTGTTCCACTGATGAAGATTGCCGACAAGGCCGATAAAGTTTCCCGACAGTTGCCGGATTCCGCTCCCACGAGGTCTTTGGTAGGCTGCGGCGAATGGAAAAATGCGGCAAGAGGACCTTCGCCGGGATTCATCCCCGGCGGCAAAGGCCTGCACCCTCGGGATCCGTTCAGGTCTTCATCGGCCTTGCCGTCAGCCTCACCATGGCTGTGTCCTCCCTGGCCCAGGACGCGGCCGAGAGGACCGACAAGGGCCTTACTGCCGTCGGCGGCATCAAGGTCGGCCACCACACTCTGACCGAGCGACCCACGGGCTGTACGGTGATCCTGGCTGAAGCCGGGGCCGTCGCTGGGGTGGATGTGCGGGGCGGTGCACCGGGCACTCGCGAGACCGACCTGCTCGATCCGGTCAACATGGTGCAGACCGCCCATGCCGTGGTGCTCTCCGGTGGCAGCGCCTTCGGCCTCGATAGTGCCTCGGGTGCCGTGCGCTATCTCGACGAGAAGAAAATCGGCTTCCCCGTCGGCCCGCCCTCGGCGGGCCAGGTGGTGCCGATCGTCGCTTCGGCGATCCTCTTCGATCTCTTCATCGGCGACAAGCCGCAGATTCGCCCGGGGGCCGATTGCGGCTACAAGGCCGCCGCCGCGGCGACGACGGCGGCGGTGGCGGAAGGCAATGTCGGCGCCGGCGCCGGCGCGACGGTCGGTAAGCTCGGTCCGCGCGGGCGAGCGATGAAGTCGGGCCTGGGCTCGGCCTCGGTCACCCTGCCCGACGGTCTCACCGTGGCGGCGCTGGTGGCGGTCAATGCGGTGGGCGACGTGATCGACCCGGCCACCGGCAAGGTGGTCGCCGGCTTGCGCACGGCGGATGGCAGGGGGCTGGCCGATGCCCGCAAGCTGGTGCGTTCGGGGGCGTTGAATCGACCGCGGGCAGAGCGCGGTGCACCGTCGACCAACACGACGATCGGTCTCGTCGCCACCAACGCTAGCCTGACCCAGGCGGAGGCGACGAAGATCGCGCAGATGGCGCACGACGGCCTGGCACGGACGATCGTCCCAATCCACACGCCGCTCGACGGCGACACGCTCTTTGCCCTCGCCACCGGCACCCATGACGGACCTGGCTCGGTGCTGGCCATCGGTGCCCTGGCCGCCGACGTGATGGCCGAGGCCGTCCTACGGGCGGTGCACGCTGCGGAGGGGATCCCCGGTTTGCCGGCCGCGGCGGATCTCGAAGGAGCTGGTGCCGAAGGAGACGGTGTGACAGGAGAACGGCCATGACCTCTCAGATCGCTTTTCTCGGCGCGTATTTGATTGGCTTGATCGTGCTCGGTGTGGCTATCGGTCGCAAAGTCGACAGCTCGGGAGCGTTCTTCGTTGCCGGTCGTCGCCTCGGGCCGTTGTTGATCTTCGCCACCGTGTTGGCTGCCAACATCGGAGCCGGATCGACCGTCGGCGCCGCCGGCCTGGGCTACCGTGACGGGCTCGCCGCCTGGTGGTGGGTGGGCTCGGCGGGCATCGGCACCCTGCTGCTGGCTTTCTGGATCGGTCCGCGGATCTGGCGCCTGGCCAAAGAGCACGACCTCCACACCATGGGCGACTATCTGGAGCTGCGTTACGGCCAGTCAGTGCGGGCAACCATCGCCATCCTCTTGTGGATCGGCACCTTGGCCATCCTTGCTGGCCAGCTGATCGCCCTGGCTTGGATTCTCGACGTCGTTGCCGGTATCCCCAAGACGGCCGGCTGCCTGATCGGCGGTTTGGTGATGACCGCTTACTTTGCCGCCGGTGGGCTCCTGACCTCGGCCTGGGTCAACCTGGTGCAGCTCGTGGTGCTGCTCACCGGCCTGGGATTGGCTCTACCCTGGGCGTTGTCGGAAGTCGGCGGCTGGAGTGCGGTGGTCGCCGCGGCGCCCGCGGCGTCCGATGATTACCTGCACTTTTGGAGCGGCGGAGCCTCCGGCTGGCACTACATGGTGCTCTTGGTACCGGCCTTCATCATCTCGCCCGGCCTGGTGCAGAAGGCCTATGGCGCGCGCGACGCGCGCGCCATCCGTATCGGCCTCGGGGCCAGCGGCCTCGCCCTGATGGCCTTCGCCGCGGTGCCGCCGATCCTCGGCATGCTGGCCCGCGCCGCCAACCCAGCGCTGGAGAATCGCGAGCTCGCCTTGCCCTGGCTGCTCAGCGAGCTGTTACCCCCGGCGGTCGGCAGCCTCGCCCTGGCAGCAGTGCTCTCGGCCGAGCTGAGCTCGGCCGACGCGATCCTCTTCATGCTGTCGACCTCGCTATCGAAGGATCTCTACAAGCGCTTCTATCGCCCTGAGGCGTCCGACGCCGAGATCCTCAAGGTCTCGCGCCTCGCTGCTGTCGTCGGTGGCGGCCTGGGGGTTTTGCTGGCGATCCTCTTGCCGTCGGTGATCGGCTCCCTTTCGGTGTTCTACTCGCTGCTGTCGGTGAGCCTCTTCGTGCCGGTCGTGGTCGGTCTGCACTCGCGCCGGGTCGGCGCCCCCGAGGCGTTGGCGGCGATCGCCTCCGGCGTCACGGCACTCGTCGCGGCGCGACTGGCACCGCCTCTGCCCAGCGTCCTGACACCGACAACGGTCGGCCTGATCGTCACTGCCTTGGTCTTTGGGTTGTTCGCCGTTGTGCGGGCGATCATCGCGGAAGAAGTGGCTCGCAAGGAGTAGTGGAGACGATGGCAAGAACACGATTCAGCCTGGCAGGGAAAAACGTCGCTGTGGTCGGTGCCGGCTCTGGAATCGCCCAGGCGGTGGCGGTGGGCTGCGCTGAGCACGAGGCCCGGGTCATCTGCTGTGATCTCGACGCTGCGGCCGCCGAGTCGACGGCGTCGTCGATTCGCGACGCTGGAGGCCAGGCGGAGTCGGCGGCGCTCGATATCCGTGACGGCGCCGCAGTGACTGCCGCGTTCACCCAGGTCGGCGACCAGCACGGCAGTCTCGACGCGGTGGTCTGCTCGCCGTCGATCAATGTGCGCAAACTAATGCTCGACTACACCGACGAAGAGTTCGATGCGGTGGTCGGCCTCAACCTCAAGGGCAGCCTGCACGTCATGCAGTCGGCTGGACGGCTGATGGCCGAGCAAGGCTCAGGTTCGATCGTCCTCTTCTCGTCCATCCGCTCTCTGGTGGTCGAGCCCGGGCAGAGCATCTACGCCGCCACCAAGGCCGGCATCGTGCAGATGGTGCGCACCCTGGCGGCGGAGCTCGGACCGTCCGGGGTACGGGTCAACGCCGTCGCGCCCGGGGTCGTCGAGACGCCCCTCACCGAGCCGATCAAGGCGGTGCCCGAGTGGCACGGCGCCTACGCGGCGAAGAGCGTCCTCGGTCGTTGGGCGAAACCGGAGGAGATGGTGGGGCCGACGATCTTCCTGATGTCGGACGCGGCTAGCTACGTGACGGGGAGCGTCCTGTTCGTCGACGGCGGGTGGACGGCGGTGGACGGTCGCTTCTCGCCGCCAGGGATGTGATGATCGCGCCGGTTCCCGGGGATCAATCCCCGGGCTATGGGAGTCGCCTGTTCCAGGCTTGCTGGCTAAAGCCAGCAGAGGGTCCGCGGCTTCAGCCGCCAAGCCGGCTTGCCGGCGTCTTTAATAGCCCAGGGATTTATCCCCGGGTATCCAGCCGTGTCTGAGCAGCGTTACAGGATCGCCGTCATCCCGGGAGACGGGATCGGCCGCGAGGTGGTGCCGGCGGCGCTCGAGGTGGTGCATGCGGCGGCCCAGGGAGAGGGCTTCCGGCTGGCGTGCGAGGAGTTCCCCTGGTGCAGCGACGACTATCTCCGCACCGGCCGGATGATGCCGCAGGACGCGTTGGAGCAGTTGCGGCCGTTCGACGCCATCTTCCTCGGCGCGGTGGGCTCGCCGGAGGTGCCGGATCACATCCCGGTGTGGGGCTTGATCCTGCCGATCCGCAAGGGGTTCGATCAATACGTCAACCTGCGGCCGATGCGGCTGCTGCCCGGGATCGCCTCACCTCTCGCCGGCCGCGGGCCGGCGGAGGTCGACATGGTCTGCGTGCGGGAGAACTCCGAGGGCGAGTACTCGGGGCTTGGCGAGCGACGCCACGTCGGCACGCCACAAGAAGTGGCCGAGCAGACGTCGCGCTTCACCCGACGCGGCATCGAGCGCATCGTGCGCTACGCCTTCGAGCTGGCGGCGAGTCGGCCGCGGCGGCAGCTGGCCAGCGCCACTAAGTCGAACGCCTTGCAGCATTCGATGGTGTTGTGGGACGAGGTAGTGGCCGAGGTCGCGGCAGAGTATCCCCGTGTGGCTCTCGCCTCCTACCACGTCGATGCCCTGGCCGCCCGCATGGTCAGCCACCCCCAGACCGTCGACGTGATCGTTGCCTCCAACCTCTTCGGCGACATCCTCACCGATCTTGGCGCCGCGCTCTCCGGCAGCTTGGGGCTGGGCGCGAGCGGCAACATCAACCCGGCGCGCGAGTTCCCCTCCATGTTCGAGCCCATCCACGGCTCGGCGCCCGACATCGCTGGCCGCGGCATCGCCAACCCGATCGGCGCCATCTGGGCCGGTGCCATGATGCTCGATCATCTCGGCGAGGCCGAAGCGGCCGGCCGGGTGATGGCGGCGATCGAGCGGGTGCTCGAAGCGGGTGTGGCGCGGACGCCGGATCTGGGTGGTGATTCGACCACTGAGGCGCTGGCGGCGGCGATCCGGGATGCACTGTAGAGCGGTCGCTGCGCTCTGGCGAAGCGCCGCCTTGGGGCTGATTCTGCTGGCTTGTACCCCGGCCCGGTGGCCCGACGAAGATCCCCAGGATCGCCTGGCAGCCGAGCTCCTCGACCCGCGCCCGGCGAAAGGGCGTCAGCTCTCCGAAGACGATCTCTTTCCTGAAGCCGAGATCTTCGCTCGCCTGCGCTCGGCCGCCATGGCGGAGGGAAGGGACCTGCTGGCCTTCGCCTCTTTGCGCACGGGTGTTCATCCCTACTCGGGCTTCGCGTTCCTGCGCTCAGAGCAGGAGATCGAAGTCATCGAGACGCAGCTCTACTGGGGGAGGGTTCGTGCCAAGCGGCTGCATCGCGTGACAGGGGAGACTTACGATCGGTTCGTCGCCTCGGCTTCCGCGGCCCTGGATTGCACGGCGGGTGCTGCCGAGGGCGGTGCCTCGTGGGGCGCCGCCCTGACCTACGGCGAGCCGGAGACCCGCGAAAGTCGCTGCCACGGCGATTGGCTGACCGAGGAGACAGCGGGTTTCGCCGCGGCCTTGGCCCGCCTGTTGGCAGAGTAGATCTTCTGTCGCGGATCGCTCGCGGCGCCCGAGTCCACATGATCCGGGCTCTTTGCCTAGCTGCATGTCGCGACCGAAGAGCTTTCCGAAACGACATCGCCGTCGATTTCGGGTCCATGAGGCCTGAGGCAACGGCAAAGGTGAGCAAATCGCTCCCATAAAGCTTGCGGACGCGACGTTCGAAGACAATTCGCGCCCTCTGCGGCTGCGGCGACGAATGTGTCTTACATTTCGCGTCAGCAAGGCTCGAGAAGACGAAATGATTTTTCAACTCGCGATCTCAAGGCTTTGGAAGGCGAAATGATCTTACAAATCCCGGCAACAGCGCCTTCTTGGGCGATTTTCTCTTGCAAGTCTCGCCATCGAGGCATCCCCGATGCCCAAAAACGCCGATGCGGGGCAGCTCGCAGCTTGAAAGACTCTGCGCCCGAGTCACCGTGATCCGGGCTCTTTGCCCACAGCGAGCCGGATCAGCGGACGATCGGGCTTTGTTGTCTGCGCCAGCTGGACCGAGGTCAGATCGATCTTCTGTACCCGGTAGCGTCCCTGGACGACGTCTTGTTCGAGGACATTGGAGATACCGCTGCCGTCGAGGTGCTCGAGGACCGCGATCCGGCGCCAGGTCGGCCCGAAGACGCCGAGCAGGGCGACATCCAAACCGGGCTCGGCAGGCGTCGCACTGCGTCGCTCTTGTTCCTTCGCCGGCTGGCCCTGCCGGCCGCGTCTTGCCTGGCCTCGAGGGTCTGCGGTCGGTCGGCCCAGGTCGCCGTGAGCAAAGATGTTCCGCCCGGTGCGAAACTTGGCAGAGGTCACGATGAGATCCTCCGTCCGGAGATCGAGCAGGTCGCCTGCTCTCGGCAAGTCGTTCGACCACGGGCGCCCGACTTCAGGGAAGGGTGGTGTTTCCGTCGGGCGCGGTAGCCACGAGAACGTGCCAAAGATCAACGCGCTGAGGATCACGGCGCTGTACACCACCGGCGGGGACATCGGTCTCTCGGCCAGCTGGCGCAGACGTGCTGCGAAGGTGAGATGGGGATCGGTTTCGGGTGCGCGCGGCGCTGGGATCATCTGTTCTCCTCGGATCGAAGCCAAATGGACCGATCGGCAGTCGGCCTCGATAGGTTTACGGATGCCGGCTGCGGCCTGTCGGGTGCTCGGCAACCGGGGTGCTGGGTAACCGACACCTTTGAGAGTCCATCGGGTGCCCAATCAGAGGGAGCCGCCTGAATGGACATGAGCGCCATCGCCAATAGTGCGTGCGAACTTCCTGCAGTTCGAGTATTCCGAGATCAAGGACTTCCTCGGTCATCTCACCGCTTTGACTTCGGCAACGTTAGTGTTTCACTGGCGATCCTAGTGTAGGTGAAATGAATGTTTTTCGGAGCCTGGTACTTGCTGATCGCGGTTCGGAGCTCATGCGGCATGGGCATCAAGGCAATGGCCTGTGAAGTCGGCGGTTCGCTGAGAATTATTAAGGGCGTATCGGTGTTTCTTTTAGGTTCCTGTAATGGATAGTTATTGCGCTCTGTCTCGCAGAAAAGCTGGATGCTCTCCTTGCTTGGCGCGTAACAATATATGACAGGGAACCAGGATCCACCTGGTCGCTGAAGGATGGCCGTTCTGCGGCCGGAGTCTTCAAGTTTTGGGAGCCCAGCATAGAGATCCGAGAATTCGAAGAACGGCCGCAATCCATCGCGCATTGGCGGACGTAAGACCACCGTTTCATCGGCATGCCATTACTCTACAAGGAGCGTTACTGTCATGAGCTTCTGGAAAAAAGGAAACAAGCGATGCACTTACGCCTTTCTCATGTGGATAGTATTGGTACTTTGCCTTGTCACTATGAGCCCGGCGACGACTGGACCCGTTGGTCACTGGGAGTTGGACGAGTCCAGCGGTACGACGGTCCCCGATTCGGCCGGCACGGCCACCGGCACATTTCTTGGAAACCCGCTCTGGAGGACTGATGACACGAGAGGTCGAGCGGTCGAATTTGACGGCTCAGGTGATGCGGTTCGCCTGCCCAACCAGTCCGCCCTGAATCCGCAGTGGATCACCGTCATGGCTTGGATCAAAACTCCGGCGGCCAGCAGCAGCGCAACGCATGTTGTTACAAAAGACAAGAGCTCGATTCCCCGTCAGCGGGTCTGGCAGTTCCGTGTGTCGGGCTCGAACCGGATTCAACTCATCGTTTTCGACACGACGGGCACTGCGGTGACCGCGACCGGCACCACCCATCTCGGTGACAATCAATGGCATCACGTCGCGGGTACCTGGGACGGCACCACGATCCGCGTTTATGTCGACGGAGTTCAGGATGGAGCCTTGGCCCATTCTGGCAGCCTGCAGTCCGGGCAGACCAACGACGCGTTCATCGGCCGCGCAGAGACGTCCAACCCCGGATACTTCGCCGGGCGGATCGACGATGCCCGGCTCTACGATCGGGCCCTCTCGCCGCAGGAGATCCACGATGCGATGGTCGGAAGTGTGCCCTCGACATCCGGCGATGACCCGTGCGGGCTCTCATCCTCCTACTGGCCACTAGAGCAGGCTGGTGGCGCCGGCGAGATCATCGACGCGTGTGGAGCCAATGATGGAGACTTGTTGGGGGGAGCGGCCTGGACGGTAGACGCCGAACGGGACACTGTTCTGGATCTCAACGGAGTGAACAGTGCGGTGAGACTCGACAACCATGCGTCGCTCAATCCGTCGCTGTTGACCCTCTCTGCCTGGATCAAGACGACCGCACCGGGCAGCTCGGCGGACCACATCTTGACCAAGGACGGCGTCGGTGGAGGCCGGGTCTGGCAGTTTCGAGTTGCTGGCAACAACCGCCTGCAATTCATCGTCTTCAGCACCACCTCGCTCGCCACGGCGACCGGCTCGACCAACCTCGGAGACAACCAGTGGCATCACGTGGCGGGTACCTGGGACGGTACGACGGTTCGCGTTTACGTCGACGGAGCTCTCGACGGTACGGCCCCCTTGAGTGGCACGTTGCGAGCAGGGCAAAGCAACGACGCTTTTATCGGTCGTTCGGAGACCAGCAGCCCTGGCTACTTCGAAGGCTTGGTGGATGATGTCCGGTTCTTCGACCAAGCGCTGAGTGCAGCTCAAATCGAGGCACTGGCGACATCGCCCGAGAGTCCGACTTGGGCGGACTTCGTGGACTCCCGGACCAGTGGCGCCGTACCGATCTTGCCTGACTTCTCGTTCTCGGGGTATCACCACAATGCGATCGAACCTCCCAACGTGGCAGGTCCCGTCTTCAACGTAACGTCCTATGGAGCCGTCGCGGGAGATGGGCAGTCCGATCGGGACGCTATTCAAGATGCCGTCGACGCCGCGGAATCTGCGGGCGGCGGTGTCGTCTATTTCCCACCCGGAGTCTTCCACCTCAACACGTCGGCGGGATCCGAAGACCAGATACTGATCCAGGCCGATGGCGTGGTGCTCCGCGGTAGCGGCTCGGAGGGCGCACCGACGGGTACTACCCTGACCATGCCTAAACACAACGACCTCGCGATCCCCGGAGCAGAGTACTCTGCACCCTTCGCCATCCAGTTTAGATCTCCCGATCTCACGTCGCCGGGTCTGGCGCAGATCACCGCCGACGCCGACCGCGATGCCTACAGCGTGACCGTCGATACCACGGCAAATCTCAGCGTAGGCGACTGGGTGACGGTGTACTACAAGTCCTGCACCGGTGGCGAGTCGAATTGTCACGAAGATCCTGGATTCGAGCACTACCTCTCTCCCTACGTGGCCGATTCCTCGGGTTGGACCCGTGCCATCGAGATCAAAGAGCGGCACAAGATCATCTCGATCGACGGCAACGTGGTCACCTTTGATTCGCCACTACAGATCGAAATCGATCTCAGCGTTCTGGAGTCTCCGGCCGAGAAGTGGAGGTTGCTCCGGTACAACAACATCGAAGAGGTGGGAATCGAAGACTTCTTCTTCGAAGGCGGACTGACCATGCCCTTCATCCACCATGGTGAAACCCAGGTGGGCAACGAAACGATCTACCACGACAGCGCCTGGAGTGCCGTGTACTTCGAGTCGGCAGTCCAATGTTGGGCTCGGCGACTCCGTTTCAGAAACTGGAGCCAGGGGCTTCAGTTCTTCAACAGCTCGTCGTGTTCGACTCTGGAGGTCACTTTCGTCGGCAACCCGGGCCACTTCACGATC
Source organism: Acidobacteriota bacterium (assembly GCA_039029035.1). Lineage (GTDB taxonomy): Bacteria > Acidobacteriota > Thermoanaerobaculia > Multivoradales > J023 > JAAELT01. The sequence continues at coordinate 11,616 of JBCCGX010000017.1, forward strand.
CACAGCCGTGGCGGAACCGGCAACCTGATCGGACTGTCGCACGATCTGACCGGTTCTTGGCATGGGCCATCGGTCGGGTACGGATCGGCCAGTACGGTCTTCTGGCGCTACCAGTACCCGGGCAACACTTCGCTCGACTCTCATAGCAGCTCGCCGTACGCGACGCTTCTGGATCTGAGCCGGGGAGGCATTCGATACGGCCGAGCCGGAGGACCTGATCATGGAATGCCCAATCATCTGGGCCGCTACGTTCTCTGGAACTTCGAGCATCGCGGTCCGGGAACGGCAGCGTTCGACTTCTGGAATGTCAATCCGCGGACCTACTTTGTCAGACCCATCGTGGTCGGCTTCTATTCGGGTGAAGAGAGCTTCGGAACGACACCGTCGTTTGAACCGTCATCGGTCGATATCGACGAGTCGAACGGGGTTCCGACGGACCCAGGCTCGCTATTCGAAGCTCAACTGGAGCTCCGTCTTGGGTCCTTGCCATCCTGGCTGACAGATCTTTGCGACTGCGGCCAGTAGTCCTTCGAGAACCGAGGCCCCCTCTGGACACCCCAGGGGGGACGTCCTACGCGCGCCGCTGATCAGCAACTCGTTGCGACACGATGTCAGGCAACCCGGCTGATGTGCGCCGGCCAAGTCTCAATCGAACCGCAAGGCTTCGCTCGGTGCGATCCGCAGTGCCCGCCGTGCCGGTGCCCAGCAGGCCGCCAGGCCAGCGAGCAGCAACAGGCCGAGTACTGCCGGGATCACCCACGGCTCTTGCGACGGCAAGCGCATGTCGAGCAGGCCGTCTTTGATCTGCATGAAGAGCAGGGACAAGACGATACCCAGGCCGCCACCGAGCACGAGAAAGAGCGAGGCGCCTCGGAGCAGGGTGCGCAGGACCTGGCCGCGGGTGGCGCCGAGGGCAATGCGGATGCCGATCTCGCGGGTCTGGCGGGTTACGGCGAAGGAGATCATGGCGTAGATGCCGACCAGGGAGAGCAGCATCACCAGGCCGCCCATGGCGATCAGCGAGTTGCCGAAGCCGGCGACCAGGGCGCGGGTGTCGGCTTTCACCTCTTCGAGGGGGGCGACATGCGTCACCCGAATGCCGGGGTCGACAGCGGCTACCGCCTGGCGTAGGGGGCCGGCCAGACGGGTGGGGTCGCCGTCGGTGCGCAGTGCCAGGTAGAAGGCCCTGGAGTTGCTGACATGGGGGATGTAGAAGCCGGCCGCCCGTGCCGGATCGCCCGAGCTCAAGCCCAGGTCCGGCACCACACCGACGATCTCGCGCCACTCGGCCTGACCCTCGGCGGTAGAGCCTTCGATGCGCAGCCGGCGGCCGATCGGGTTACGACCACCGAGGAACTTGCGCACGAACGGCTCGTTGACTACCGCTACCGGCGGCGCTTCGGGCCTCAGGTCCGAGTCTCGGAGCCGTCTGCCGGCGAGGGTCCGTGCGGCGAAGGTGTCGAAGAAGCCGGGCTTCACCCGCGCCAGCAGCGCCATCTGGGTCGGTCCCGCGGTCTCGCCCGCTTCGGGCGCCATGGCCACCGGATAGTCCGGTGCGTCCAGCCCGGGCAGTTGGCTGCCGATGCCCGACGCGACGACCCCGGGGATACCTTCGAGAGCGCGGGCGACCCGAGTCGAGAGGTGCGCCGAGAGGTCGAGCGGCGCTCCTTCGGCATCCACTGCTGGCTGGGGATCGGCGAATATCCGGGCGGTGAGGACTGTGCCGCGTGGGATGTCGAAGGTTCGATCGGCGATACCGGTCAAGCCGCGGGCGATGATCAGGGCGCCGGAGAGCATCGCCACGGCCAGCGCCATTTCGACCACCGTCATCGTCGCGCCGACTCGCCCGAGACCGAAGCGGCCGCCGAGGCGTCCCCGCGTCTGCAGGGCCGACGCGGTGTCCCGACGGGTCGCCTTGAGGGCCGGCACCACCCCGCCGACGACGCTGGTGAGCAGCGTGACGCCGAGGACAAAGACCAGGATGCGTGGATTGATCCGCAGCTCGAACCAGAAGGGTGCGTCGAGGTGGAGCATGAGCCAGCGGATAGCCAACCGGGATACGAGAAGGCCCAGACCCGCCGCGATGGCGCCGAGGAGTGTCACTTCCACTGCCAGCTGACCGATCAGGCGCGATCGGTCGGCACCCAGGGCGGTGCGCACAGCGAGCTCGCCGGTGCGCGCCTCGGTACGGGCGAGGATGAGGTTGGCCACGTTGGCAGCGATCACCACCAGGAGGAGGATCGGTACCGCCATCATGACGGAGGCTGTGAGCCTTTCTTGCGGGCGCGAGTCGACAAAGCCTTGCAGCTCGAGCCGCGTTGCCTCGGTCGGCGGATGGTCGGCGATGAAGGCGGCGGAGAGGCCGGCGATCTCCTGCCGGGCGGACTCGAGGGACACCTCCTGATCCAGAACGCCGAAGCTGGTCAGGCCTCGCTTGGGTGCGGCTGCCGTACCTCCGAGGTAGGTCTCGTCGAGGGGTAGCCAGAGCTCGCCGCCGCAGGGAAAGCCCGCCGTGTCCGCCAGGACGCCGATCACCGTGTAATCCCGTCCGCCAACGTTCAAGGTCTGGCCGATAACTTCGCGGTCACCGCCGTAGCGGCGTTGCCACAGGCTCTCGCGCAGCAGCACCACCGGCGGTGCGCCGGGGGCTCCATCGGCGGGTGTGAAGCTCCGTCCGACGATCGGCCGATAGGGCAGGAAGCGAAACGACGAAGGGGTGATCCAGGCACCGAGAGCGCTCTCCACGCTGCCCGATGGATGCAAGAGGTTGAGCTCCACGCGGTCATAGGCACCGAAGTGTTCGAAGCTATCGGCCGCTTTGAACAGGTGGTGCCGCTCGAGGTCGAGGGACCGCGACCAGCCGGCCGGCACGGTGCGGACTTCCAGCCGTACGAACCGGTCGCCTCCGGCAAAGGGGAGCTCGCCGTGGTGGAGGACGTCGACGAAGGTGAAGGCGGTGGTCGCCACGGCGATGCCCATGGCCAGGGCAAGGATGGTCGTCGCCGCCAGGATCGGCTGCTTGCGGATCAGCCGCAGGCCGAGCTTCACCTCGGTCCACGAGATCCAGGACAGCCCCCAGCCGCGGTCGCGCAGCCGGTAGAGCACGAAGGTGCCGGCAAGCAGCAGGGCCTCGGCGGACGTCGACAGCCAGGCGCGAAGCGTTCCGATGCCAGCCAGTCGGCGACGATGCACCTCTTCCAGGTCCCCCAAGACATCGCCCCGTCGGTCCTCGGGCACGATCCAACCGAGCAGGCGACAGCACCAGGCGGGTAGCTTCATCGTCCCGCCTCCAGGACCGGCTCGAGCCCACCCCACATGCTGCGGAACGCTCGCCGGGTGTCGCGCAACGCCGTGAGCCCGGCTTCCTCGATCCGCACGTAGCGCCGTGGCTTGCCACCGCGTTCCGGCAACGGCTCGCCCAGCCGGGTCGACACCAGACCCTTGCCTTCCAGCCGTTGCAGGGTGACGTAGACCGTGGCCCGCTGCACCGAGCGCCCCGCCCGCTCGCCGATCTCGTCGGCGATCGACACGGCGTAAGCCCGTGTTTCGCCCAGGCGCACGACGGCCAGCAAGACCAACAACTCCAGCTCTCCGAGACTCTGACGCTTCATGGTGTTTCCTTCGCGGGACGCCGGTGGATCGAGAAAGATGACTTTGTCACTTTAATAAGGTACGGTGGAGCTTGTCGACAGGTTTCAACGCCTTGTCGCATCGCTTCGCGCTCAGTCGGCGTTGCTAGCGAACGATTCCAATCGGAAGAGCAACGACTTCTTCGCCGCCGGCCATTCGCTGTCGAGGATCGAGAAGACCACCGTGTCGCGAAAGATCCCATCGTCGCCGATTCGGTGGTTGCGCAGCACACCGTCTTGCTTCGCGCCCAGCTTGCTGATCGCCCGGCGAGACGCGTGGTTGTGCCAGTGCGTCCGAAACTCGACGGCGATGGTCTGCAACTGCTCGAATGCATGTGCCAGTAGGAGCAGCTTGCTCTCGGGATTCACCGCGGTGCCCTGGCACCGTTTGGCGTACCAGGTGTGGCCGATCTCCAAGCGCCGGTGGCTCGCTTCGGCGTTCAGATAGCGTGTCGAGCCGATGATCTCCCCGGTCGGGTTGTCGATCACGACGAAGGGCAGCATGCGATCGGCTTCGTACTCCCGGAAGGCGAAGCGGAGCTGGTCGTCGACGTTCTCGGGCGAGGGCACGCTGGTGTACCACAGCCGCCACAGCTCGCCATCGGCAGCGGCTTCGATCAGCGCCTCCCGATGGTGCGGGCGCATCGGGGCGAGGGTGACGAAGTCACCTCGTAGCTCGGTCTCCTGCAGCCATCGACTCATCGCGGCCAAGCCTTTCCGGAGAGGTATCGTGCGTTGGAATGCCCGCTCGACGGGGCGAGTCGTCTTCGGCGAGTGCGATTGACGACTCGGCTATCCTATAGGCTTGGTGCTTTGAGAAAGGAGCCGTCATGAGCCTCTCGCGACGCAGATTTCTCCGGGGCGTGGGTCAGGCAGGGTTCACCGCCTGGCTCGGCGCCGAATTCGCCCTCGACGCCATGGCGGCGCCGGCTAGTGCCCAGGAAACCCAGGACGCCACCGGCACCGAGCGAGGCATCCTGAAAGTCAGGCTGCTCGCCTCGCGGCTCGATGAGATGGCCGACTTCTATGCCGTCAAGATGGGCTGGCCGGTGTCGCGGGTCGGCTCCTCGCTACGGGTTCGAACAGGCGGTACCGAGATGCGCTTCGATGCCGCGCCAGAGGGCGCTGCACCCTTCTACCATGTCGCCTGGGCGATCCCCTCCAACAAGTTCGATATCGGCAAGGCCTGGCTCTACCAGCGTGCACCCTTGCTCAAGAACTCCAAGGGCCACGACGAGTTCCACTTCAAGAAGGCCAACCGCAGGGCGGTTTACTTCAAGGACCCGGCCGGCAACATCCTCGAGCTGATCGCGCGCGACGACCTGGGGGACGTGGTCGAAGGGCCCTTCAGCTTGCGCGACGTGCTCTACGTCAACCATGTCGGGCTGGTGATCGACAATATGGACGAGACGATCGTGGCGCTCAACGACAGCCTGGGTCTTCTGCCGACTGCGCCGCCCGAGCCCAATGTCACCAAGATGGGCGACAAGTACCGCCACATCACCCTGGTGACGAAGAACCGCCTATGGATCCCCGAGATGGAGCAGGGGGCCAAGGTCTTCACCACCGAAGTGGTGATGCATGGCCCGAAACGGGCCGTCTACGATCCGCCGAATCTGCCCTACCGCATTTCGACCGCGAGCTGAGCGCGCCTGGGATTGAGATCCGGCAGGCTCCCGGGGTTGAAACCCTGGGCTACGCACTTTGGTCCCTCTGGGACCTCAGGCGAGGCGGGACACTCGCTCGGGATTCGGTCTGCTAGCTCGGGCGAACCTGGCGCACGAGGTGCTCGAAACGGGGCTCGCCGTGCAGGGCGGTCAACTCTTCGAATTGGTCGAGCCACAGGATCTCCCAATCCCGGCGCTCGAAAGCGCGCTCCAAGGCGGCGAGGGCGTGGTCGGGCTCGCCTTGCAGGACGTGGAAGTAGGCGCGAGTCATCAAGCCCTGGCCGGGCGGCGAGTGGTTGAGCAGACTGCCCAGGTAGCCGGTGAAGCCGGCGGACTCGAAGGCGTCGAGGAGTCGGAGGCGGACACTGGCCTCGACGCCGTTGTGGTGCAGGAGCGCTTGGTGTGCCTGCACCGAGGCGTGGTCGTCGCCCAACGCACGGTAAGACTGCCACAGGCTGGCATAGGCCGACACCGAAGAGGGCTCGAGCTCCAGAGCCAGGCGAGCCTCGCGGATCGCCTGTTGCGGCTTGCCAGCGACTTGCAGCAGGAACGCCAGGTCAGTGTAGTGGCGAGAGACCACCGGGTCGAGCTCGATCGCTCGGCGTAGCCGGGCCTCGGCGGCGCGGTGGCGGTCCGTGGCCGAGAGCAGCCAGCCGTAGATCTGGTGGCTCATCGGATCCTCGGGGGCGAGCTCGATCGCCCGCCTCAGGCTTTCTTCGGCACCGGCAAGATCCCAATCGAAGAGTAGCCGGGTCGTTCCCAATGCCAGATGGGCTCGCGGCAGGGCTGGGTCCAACCGCAGAGCCCGCGTCGCCGCGGTGCGCGCGGCGTGGTAGAGCTTGAAGCGGTCGCCCAGGCGAAGGTCGGCCATCAGGGTGTAGGTCAAGGCCAGATCGGCCTGCGCCGCGGCGTCTTTAGGTTGTAGCTCGACGATCTGCCGCAGGTGGGTTTCGGCCTGCCGCAAGCTCGCGGGAGTGCGGGTTTCGAGCCAGTGCCGGGCCTTGGTGTGCAGGGCTCGGATGGCGGGCTCGATCTCTGTTGGCGTCGATGTGCGGGTGAAGGACTCGGGCGGCGGTGCCGATGCCGCGGTCGAAAGGCGATCGCTGCCGGGCAGGGTCGCTGCCAAGGTCGCGGCAAGGACCGTCACCAGTAGACCACTCATCACCAGTGCGGCGGCTCGTGGGGTCGTCGAGTCGATCCAGGCAATCGGTGATCGATCGTGCCGCCGGGCGGCAGTCATCGGCGGCTCAGGCGGTGTTGCGACCCGGACCGGGTCCTTGCGGACGGCGACGACCTCGGGCAGCCAGCGGTAACCGCGGCGTGGGATCGTCTCGATGAACGAGGGCTGCCGCGCGCGGTCGCCGAGGGCTTTGCGGAGCTCATAGATCGCGACGACCAGCGCGTCGTCGGTCACCGCTCGCCCTTGCCAGACCTGGCGGATCATGGCGTCTTTGGAGACCACTCGTCCGGCATGGTCGAGCAAGCAGACCAGCACGTCCATCGCTCGTGGCTCGAGGCGGACTTCACGCCCGGCCTGGCGCAGGAGGTTGCGGCTGGGATCGGCGCGCCAGCCGGCGAACTCGAATTCGACCTCGAAAGAGTCGCTCATGACGGTCCTCATCGAATCCTCATCCGACGCTCAGGGCGAGCCCGAGCGGATCGTCGAGGCTTGCTGTGTCGCTGCCGGGCAACCGCCCGAGCCTTTACATCTTGTCAAGAAAGAGAGGTCACGCATGCTCTACAGAACCCTGCTCGTGCTCATCTTGTCCCTCGCTCTGGCGCCGATGGCCCGCGCCGCGGATTGCGGCGATCGCGACTGTGGTCAGCCGCACCCCGAGGCGCCGGCTGAGTTGGCCGAATTCGCCTTCCTGATCGGCCAATGGGGCTGCCATGTGAAGTATATGAACGCCGACTGGAAGACCTACAGCGAAGGCGATGGGACCTGGACGGCGTATTACATGCTGGACGGTTTGGCTATCCAGGACGATTTCCGCGGTGCCTTCGCACCGGGCTATATCGCCACGACGTTTCGTGCCTACAACGTCCACCAAGGCCGCTGGAACGGTTATTGGCTCGATGGCCTCCGGGGTGTGTGGTCGCAGCCTCTGGTCGAGCACGAGGTCGACGAAGGGATCGCGCTGCGTACCCGCACGAAGGCCCGCGATCCGCAAGGCGAGCCGGCGGAAGTGCTGCTGCAATACCACTTCTATGATATTCAGGAACGTAGCTTCCGTTGGCGCCAGAAGGCTTCGCTCGATGAGGGTAAGACTTGGATCGAAAAGACGATGCTGATCGACTGTAAGCGGCTCGAGGGCAAAGCTTCGCGTGCACGTTGAAGCCGCCGGGAGGGAGGATGATCGCGGGCCGCGCCAGACCGGGCTCGGTGTGGCGCCGCGCTGGCTGTGGCTCAGCGCGCTGGTGATCTGGGCGGTCGGCACGGCCTGCTTCGCCTTCGTCTTCCACCTCTCGGACGGCTTTCTCTTCCGCCACGACGGCACCGGTTACTTCCTCTACGCCCACTCGCTCGTGACCGACTTCGATAGCGAGGTGACGGACGATTATCGGGCGCTGAACGCGTTCGTCCCCGAGGGCTCGCCGGCGATGTCCGGCTTGCGCACCCGGCGCGAGCCTGATCCGCGGCACGTCGACTTGCCCTGGCCGATGGGCTCGGGGCTGGTCATGGCGCCGTTCTATGCCGTGGGTTTGGTCTTGGAGCATGCCGTGGCGGCGATAGGCGGCCGCGAGCCGCAGCCCTTCGGCATCCTGCCACAGTATTTCTTTGGCCTCGGCTCTCTGGCCTATGGCTGGCTCGGATTGTGGGCGACGTTTCTCTGCTGCCGCCGGATCACCGGCGTTCGATCGGCTGGGGCGGCCACCCTGGCGGCGCTGCTCGGCGGTCCTGTGGTGTTCTACACCTTCTTCCATCCCAGCATGGCGCACGCCTCGTCCTTCGGCCTGGTGGCCCTCTTCATCTGGCTATGGTGGCGGCGCTGGGCGGGGGAGCCGGTGAAGATTGTCTGGCTCGGTCTGCTCATCGGGCTGTTAGTCACGGTGCGCTACCAGAACGCCATCTTCGGCCTGCTTCTGGCGACGCTTCTGCTGTACGAGGCTTACCGTAAGACTCTGCCTGTGGCGATTCGCTCCGGGGTCGTGGCGAGCCTGGCGTTTCTCGCTCCGGTGAGCCTGCAGGTGGCGCATCTGGCGATGGTCCAAGACGAGGCGGCCACTCGGCAGCACTGGCAGACCGAGGACCTGACCCTGGGGCGCAACCTGATGGACCCCAGCTCGCCCTTCTTTTTCGCCACCCTCTTCTCCTGCCGCCACGGCGCGATCTACTGGGCCCCTTTGATCGGAGTCGGCCTGCTGGGGCTCTTCGCTGCGGGGCGCGGCGCCGGCTGGGCCAGGCTGTTTGTCCTGGTCTTCGTCGCCAATGTCTACCTCGTCGGTTGCCTGCGGGGGCCGCCGGAGCTGATGACGTCGCTGGACGCGCCACCCAGCCTAGAAGAGACCAACTGGTCCGGAGGGCACGCCTTCGGCATGCGCTACTTCACCGAGTGCGCCCCGCTGGTGGCGGTCGGGTTGGCGGCGTTGCTGGGGCGATTCCGCACCGGCGTGGGCCGCAGAGTGCTGGCCATGGTCGTCAGTCTGGGGGTTCTGTGGAACGGCTTGCTGCTCCTTGCTTACGGCATGGGCACGATCGATCGGGTCGGTTGTGTCACTCACACCGAGATGGCACGAGGCGCCCTGACGGCAGTGCAGCGTCTGGCCGGCGGGGGATGAATTAGTTGCACATGCGTATTTTTCGATAAGATCGAAAGTCACTCGCTGATTCCTCGCAACGTCGAGTACGGTTCGAGCCTGAACCGCAAGCCAGAGGAGGTCCCCATGTTCAAGATCCTCAGCCGCAGTCTCACCTGCGCCTCAATCCTCCTGATACTCCTGGTGGGTCTGCCGGAGGGTGCCAGCGCCGCCGAGCTGGAGCAACGGACCGGTTGGCTCAACATCGTGTGGGCCGATCCGGCGCCCGACAGCCAGGAGCCATCGCGCCAGGTCTTCCTCTTGCGCCAAGATGACGGCTCGACGGTGGAGCTCGAGATCAGTGCCGAGCTGCTGCGGATCCACGGCGGCGCCCAGCGCTGGAACGGCCGCCGGGTCGAAGTGACCGTCGAGTCGGCGAGATCGTCATCGGTCGGCAATGCGCTGCGCGTACGGGCGGTGCATTTTCCCCGTGCCGGGAACGAGGCGGAGGAGATCGACGGCGGTGTTTTCGGCTCACAGCCTTGGGTGTCGGTGTTGTGCAAGTTCTCCGATGTGCCGGACGAGCCAGAGAACCTGGCCTTCTTCCAAAACATGTACGCCAACCAGCCGGGCGGCCTAGATCACTACTGGCGCGAGGTCTCCTACGACAATATCGACATCGTCGGCAGTACGGCGATCGATTGGGTGGTGCTGCCGAACCCGCACACGTTCTACGTGCCGACCCCCGGATCGGGCTCCAACGCCAACCTCACGGCGCTGTTCAACGACTGCACCGCGGCGGCCGATCCCTTCATCGACTTCTCCAACGGCGGCGACCCTTTCGTCGGCATCAACCTGATGTTCAACGGACTGCTCGACTGTTGCGCCTGGGGTGGCTCGTTCTTCGCCACGCTGGATGGGGTCACTAAGTCTTGGCGCTCCACCTGGGAGCCTCCCTGGGGCTATCGTGATGAAGGGGTGATCGCCCACGAGATGGGCCATGGCTTCGGCCTACCGCATTCGACCAACTGGGACGACGACGGATTCCCCTACGACAGCCCCTGGGACGTGATGAGCGCCGCCACCAGCTATTCGGTGAACGATCCGACCTACGGGCGGCTCGGCAAGCACACTCTGGCCTACCACAAGGACGGTCTTCTGGGCTGGATCGCGGGCTCACAGATCTTCGAGCCGCCGGGCGACGGCAGCTTCACCATTACCCTCGATCACATGGCTCTGGGGACCACCTCCAACCACCGGATCGCCCGCATTCCCATTACCGGCACCAATCGTTTCTACACCGTCGAAGCGCGCAAGCGCATCGGCAACTACGATGGCAATGTGCCGGGCGATGCGATCATCATCTGCGAGGTCGAGCCGGGACGCACGGAGCCGGCCTGGGCGGTCGATTCCGATGTGCCGCCAGCGAACTTCGGCGACAACGAGGGCACCATGTGGCGAGTCGGCGAAACCTTCACCGATAGTGTTGCCAACATCACGATCTCGGTCGACTCCGAAACCTCCAACGGCTTCGAAGTGACGATCAACCTCGGTCTCGACGAGATCTTCAGCGACGGCTTCGAGAGCGGCGACCTCACCGCCTGGTAATCGATCTCCGTTGGCTCAATTGGGCTCGGGGCGCCGGCGCCCCGAGCCGTGCCTGGAAGGTGGTCGGTGCGACAGCCGATTCGCCGCGCGGGGTGTGTCCGTGTTTGCCGCAGCGTCGGACCTGTGGGACTGCGATAGCATGCGGCGGGACCGTAACGGTTGAGATCCTGCGCCATGTCTGATCTCGTCTTCACTGAGTATGTTCGCCATCTGGCGACGGGAAATGCCCCCGCCCACGAGCTCCATGAGAGGTTCTGGAAGACCTTTCGCGGCGCCCTCGTTGCCGAGATGAAGCGGCGAGCACTGTGGAATATCTCTCCAGCTTGTCTGGGCTTCGTCGGCGGCAGCTGGAGCACCTCCGAGGACGCGCTGGAGGAGCTCGCCCACGACAGCTTCGTTTCGGTTGTTCTCGAGCGACTGCAGGGGCTGGCGGCCCAACTCGAGGTGCGCTCGGACGTCGAAGGCCTCGTCTTCCGCAATCTGAAGAATTTTCTCACCGCGCTCCAGAAGCGCTTCGATCCGCTGGGCTACCGGATCTACGAGCGGTTGCGGTCAGCGATCCGGCAGGCCGTGTCGGAGGGGCGCCTCGAGGTTCTGGAGGGCGATGCGGGCGTCAACAACCGAACGCTGCTCGCCTTCCCGGCCGCCGCGGGCGTCGGCGTGGCGGAGGCGTCGCAGCTCGCGGAACCGGTCCGCAGGTGGGCCGACGAGCTGTTGCCTGCGCTGATTCTGGCTGGCGGCAGCCGGCAGAAGGCGGACCTCCTAGGGCGCCTCGCCAGCCACCTCGATCAGCTTGCGGTGGTCGGTATCAGCCAGTTTCGCTTCAAAGATCTGGTCGACGCGTTGAAGGCCGCCGTTCGACCCCGTTGGCATGCTTTTGGCGTTACCGAAACCGGCGAGACGGCGGTGGAGGACGACATCGGCGACCGTTTCGAGATCGTCCGCCTGGTACGGCCGGACGCGGGCTACGAGGAGCGCCAGGACTTCGCCAGGCTACTGGCCTGCGTCGACCAGCGAATGGCGGCCCACGAAGCCCGCGCCAAGACCCGCGAGTATCTTCGGCGCCTGTGGGAATTCCTCAAGACCTGGACGGCCAGCGACGAGGAGAAACGTCCCGGTCAACGGCAGCTCTCACGCTTCCTCGGCATCCCGAGAGACCGCTTCCGGGAGCTCGACGACCTCCTGCGACGGTGGGTGGAGCACTGCCGCTCACCCTCCGGCCGCGCGGCGCCTGATGATCCGGCCAGGGTCGAGAATCGATCGTTAGAGGACTGTAGGGAGAGGGCGCACGAGGAGCGTGAGCCATGAGTGGATCCGATTGGCAGCGTCAAGCTTTGCAGCAGGCGGCGGCTGTGGCCGAAAGCCGGCGGCGGGAGATTGCCGCTGCCCGGACGCCGGACGAGCCGCCGTCCGCTGGCGATCTCTATGTCTTCGACCAGGCCGCCGATCACGGGGTGCAGTGGCTGGTGGTGGAAGAGGACTCTGGTGACGGCCTACTGGCGGTCGCCTCAGATCTCGATCGTGAAGTGGGCAGCGCCGACATCGCAGCGTCAGCCAGCTTCAGCGCCACGTCGCAGACCGCCAGCAGGGTGACCATCCGCTGCCGTTTCGCCGTTTTCCTACCCGTAGCGGCCTGCAATCCCAGCCGTCGGACCGGCCGCCTCGCTGACGGTGACCTGCGGCGCGTGCGCGACAAGCTCCGGGCGCTCACCGCGGGGACCCTGGAGGGTACGCCTGACGAGCAAGAGAGCGATAGTGAGAGCGTCTATGAAGATCTCGTAGAGGAGCTCGTGACGGCGCGGGATGCCCTCGTTGCGGGTATCGAGGGCGCGCTACCCGCAGCGGAGACCGCGCCGGCGATTAGGCTCTCTGGCGTTGATGCGGCGACCGGTCAGGCCCTGTTGCCAGCGGTGGCGCTGGCCGCGGTCGCCGAGCGTGTGCGCAACGAAGTCCAGGACCGGCTTCTGCTCGAGTGGCTGCGCCGCGTCCATCGATCGCACAGCCAGCCGAGTCTGGGGCCTGCGATCGGGATCGACGCCGCCGATGTTGCCTGGGCGGGGTGGGCGCTCGTCCTGCCGGCTGTCGAGGCGGCTGACCTGCGGTCGGCCCTCGAGCCGCTGATCGCTCACCGCCGGCGGTCGGGCGCCGTGGTGAAGGTCCTGCAAGTCCATGCCGACGAGGACTGGCGCGAGTGGCTGGCGCGGCATGAGGTGGCGGTGAGCGAACCGGTGGAGCCGGAGAAGCTGCCCTACTACCTGCTGATCGCCGGGTCGCCCGAGCGGATCTCTTTCGCCTTCCAGCAGGCTCTGGCAACGCAATACGCGGTTGGCCGCGTCTGCTTCGAGGATCCGAGCAGCTACCGGCGTTATGCCGACAGCGTAGTGGCAGCGGAGACCGCCCCGGTGCCGCCGACCAGTCGGCGCGCGATTGTCTTCGCTCCCCGGCAGGTCGGAGACTCGATCCGTCGCTCGACAGGGGACTTAGTCGCCGAGCTTCTTGCCGAAGGGTCGACGGCACGGGAGGTCGAGCCGGTGCGTTTGTTGGGCGCTGAGGCGACGCGCGCGCGATTGATCGAGAGTTTGAAGACGGAGGAAGGCTCGCGCCGGTCGGCACCGGCCCTGTGGCTGGCGGCGTCCCACAGCCTGGGTTGGCAACCTGGGCATCCGGAGCAGTTGGCGAGCCAAGGGGCTCTGGTGTGTCAGGATTGGCCGTTCGAGGGCGCAGTGGAGGCCCACCAAGTCTTCGCCGCTCGCGACGTGCCGCGAGACGCTGCGCTGCACGGGTCGATCGTCCTGCTCGCGGCGCCTTTCAGTGCTGGTACACCGGAGCGCGACGAGCTGTTGCAGTCTGCCGAAGACCACGCCCCACGCCTCGCCGAACGGCCATTCGTCGCCAGCCTGCCGCAGCGGCTCTTGGACCACCCCGGCGGTGGCGTGCTGGCGGTGGTCGGGCTCGTCGACCGGTCGTGGGGCGCTGCCGTCGCGCCGAGCGTGACCGCGCAACGCTGGCAGCCGCTGCGCCTTACCGTCGACGCCTTGCTCGGGGGACAGCCGGTGGGCCACGCGGTCGGCGAGCTCCACCGGCGGCACGCCGCCTTGGCCAGCGAGCTGGCCGAGCTCAGAAGACAAATGCGCTTCGGCCGGCGGATCGACCCCCGGCGGATCGCCGACCTCTGGTTCGAGCGTAACGCTGTCCGTGGTTACGTGGTGTTGGGGGACCCGGCGGTGCGGCGCCGATCGCGTTGACGATCTCACGCCCGACGCGCGAGAGAACATGCTGTCTTCGGCGAGTGAGAGAATTGCCGGCACCGGGGCACCCATCGGATGTTCCGTCTGGCTGGAGTTTTCCGCGTTGTGGGGCGGATCCGACCATGGCAAGATCATCTGATGCACCGAGGACTACTCCATGGAAGAGGCAGTGACCGATAGGAGACGA
>JBCCGX010000018.1:0-25584 GCA_039029035.1 Acidobacteriota bacterium
AAGGAGCGCAAGCTCTTCGAAGAGTTGGCCAAAGTTTCGAGCTTCGAGCCGCGCTAGCAGCCCTTCGGGGCGGCTCGCAGCAGCAGAGACAACAGAATCGATCGCTGGTCGGCCGCGAGGCCGAGTGCCGAAGGCTGGATCGATGAGACAGCTGGATCGATAGAACATAGAAAGAGGTGAAGGCATGGACATGAGCCGATTGACCCAGAAGTCCCAGGAAGCGGTCGCCAGCGCCCAGGCGACAGCGGTGCGTTACGGCCACCAGCAGATCGACGGCGAGCATCTCCTGATGGCGCTGATCGACGAAGGCGGCCTCGTGGCGCGTTTGTTGGAAAAGATGGATGTCGAGCCGGCCGCCCTCCGGCAAGCTCTCGGCCAGGAGCTCGAGCGCCAGCCGCGGGTCGGTGGTCCGGGTGCCGAGCCGGGGAAGATTTTCGTCACCCAGCGCCTGCAGCAGCTCATGCTCCAGGCCCAGGACGAAGCCAAGCGGCTGAAGGACGAGTACGTCTCTGTCGAGCATCTCGCCCTGGCCTTGATCGACGAAGGCTCGAAGTCGACCGCCGGCAAGCTCCTCGCCCAGTTCGGTGTCGATCGCAACCGCTTCCTGCAAGCCTTGCAGGCGGTGCGTGGGCATCAGAGAGTGACCAGCGCCAATCCGGAGGAGGCCTACGAAGCACTGGAGAAGTACGGTGTCGACCTCGTCGCCCAGGCGCGCCGCGGCAAGCTCGATCCGGTGATCGGCCGCGATGCCGAGATCCGGCGGGTGATTCGCATCCTTTCGCGCAAGACCAAGAACAACCCGGTACTGATCGGCGAGCCCGGTGTCGGCAAGACCGCCATCGTCGAAGGGCTGGCGCAGCGCATCGTGCGCGGCGACGTACCCGAGTGGCTCAAGGATCGTTCGGTCTTCTCCCTCGACATGGGAGCGCTGCTCGCCGGCGCCAAGTACCGCGGTGAGTTCGAAGAGCGCCTCAAAGCGGTATTGAACGAGATCAAGGAGAGCGAAGGCCGCGTGCTGCTGTTCATCGACGAGGTCCACAACATCGTCGGCGCCGGCAAGGCGGAAGGCGCCACCGATGCCGGCAACCTGCTCAAGCCCATGCTGGCGCGCGGCGAGCTGCACTGCATCGGTGCCACCACCCTCGACGAGCACCGCAAGCACATCGAGAAAGACGCAGCCCTCGAGCGGCGTTTCCAGCCGGTGTTGATCGACGCGCCGAGCATCGAAGACACGATCTCGATCTTGCGCGGCTTGAAGGAGCGCTTCGAAGTGCACCACGGGGTCAGTATCCAGGACAACGCTCTGGTCGCCGCGTCGACCCTTTCCAACCGTTACATCACAGACCGCTTCTTGCCCGACAAGGCGATCGATCTGATCGACGAGGCCTGCGCCATGATCCGCACCGAGATCGATTCCATGCCGGCCGAGCTCGACGAGGCGACGCGCAAGGTCATGCAGCTCGAGATCGAGGAGGCGGCGCTGAAGAAGGAGAAGGACAAGGGCTCCAAGGCACGGCTCAAGGATCTGCGCCGGGAGCTGGCCGACTTCAAGGCCCAGGCCGATGCCATGCGCGCCCAATGGGAGAGCGAGAAGGAGCAGATCGAGGGCGTCGGCAAACTGCGCCAGGAGATCGAGACGGTGCGCCAGCAGATCGAGGTCGCCGAGCGTGAGTACGATCTGAACCGCGCCGCTCAGCTCAAGTACGGTCAGCTCAGCGAGCTCGAGCAGAAGCTCGAGGCAGAGGAGCGCAAGGCCTCCGAGTCGACGACCGAGAACCGCCTGTTGCGCGAAGAGGTCACCGAGAACGAGATCGCCGACATCGTTTCCAAGTGGACCGGCATCCCGGTGACGCGTCTGGTCGAAGGCGAGCGCGAGAAACTGCTCAAGCTCGACCAGATCCTCCACCGGCGAGTGATCGGTCAGGACGAGGCGGTGGGCCTGGTGGCCGATGCCGTCATCCGGGCGCGCTCGGGGATCAAAGATCCGCGGCGGCCGATCGGCTCGTTCATCTTCCTCGGCCCCACCGGGGTCGGCAAGACCGAGCTCGCCAAGACCTTGGCCGAGTCCCTCTTCGACTCCGAAGACAACATGGTGCGCATCGACATGTCGGAGTACATGGAGAAGCACACCGTGTCGCGCCTCATCGGTGCGCCGCCGGGCTACATCGGTTACGACGAGGGTGGTCAGCTGACCGAGGCGGTCCGCCGCAAGCCCTACTCGGTGATCCTCTTCGACGAGATCGAGAAGGCCCACCACGACGTGT
This sequence comes from Acidobacteriota bacterium, assembly GCA_039029035.1. Lineage (GTDB taxonomy): Bacteria > Acidobacteriota > Thermoanaerobaculia > Multivoradales > J023 > JAAELT01. Next base: position 2,265 of record JBCCGX010000018.1, read on the forward strand.
TCAACGTGCTGCTGCAGATCCTCGACGACGGCCGGGTGACCGATGCCCAGGGGCGCACCGTGGACTTCAAGAACACGGTGATCATCATGACCTCCAACATCGGCTCGCCGCACCTGCTCGAGGGCGTTACCGAGAGCGGTGACCTGCGCGAGTCGGCCCGCGACGCGGTGCTCAAAGAGCTGCGTCTACACTTCCGCCCCGAGTTCTTGAACCGGGTCGACGATACGGTCCTGTTCAAGCCCCTGCAGCTCGACGAGATCAAACTGATCGTCGGCCTGTTGATGCGCGATCTCAGCCTTCGCCTGGCCGAGCGCGGTATCAAGCTGGAGCTCAGCGACGAGGCGCGCGAGCTCATTGCCCGCGAAGGCTACGATCCGGTCTACGGGGCCCGGCCGCTCAAGCGCTACCTGCAGCGCCACCTCGAGACCCGCATCGGCCGCGCGCTGATCGCTGGCGACGTGGCGGAAGGTGCGGTGATCGATGTCGACCTCGCCGATGGCGATCTCGATATCTCCGTCCGCAAAGGACAAATCGCCGAAGTCGCCGCTTGATCGGACGACCGCCCGGCTCCGGCCGGGCGGTACGATCCGCCACCCGCGCTGATAGCTTTCTCTGAACCGCAGATCTCACGGTCTGCGGCTTCTTCGTACAGTTCTGCGAGTAAACTACCGATCCGCTGATCGGTCAGTTATTGCAGCTGTCGAGGAGAGTCTTCATGAAGCCGTTCGCGAGCACGAAAAGTTGGATGCTGGCGACCGCGGGGCTGGTGCTCGCGGCTTTGGCCCTGCTCGGCTGGTTTCGGGTCGGTGCGCCCCCCGTGGTCGAGATCGAGGCGGAGCTGCCGGGGATCGGGCAGCGGACGCCGATTCAGGTGCGCGCGGCGGAGCCTCAGCGGGGTCTCTCCGGGCTCACTGTGGAGCTGGTGCAAGGTGGTCGGACGGAGCGACTCGCCGAGCGCCAGCACCGGCCGCGGCCCTTCTGGGCGTTCTGGGGACCGCGCGTCGAGCGGGACGAGTTGGTGGTGGAGGTCGGCGCCGAGACGCAGTCGGGTCTGGAGGAAGGCGACGCGACGATTCGGGTCATTGCCGAGCGCGCCGCGACCTGGATCCGGCGTCCCGCGCCGGTTCTGCAAGAGATCACCTTACCGGTGCGACTGACGCCGCCGACGATTCAAGTCACCTCGTCGCAGACCTATGTCGCTCAAGGAGGCAGCGAGGCGGTGGCCTACACCGTCGGTGCTACCGCCGTGCGCGACGGCGTTCGGGTCGGCGGTCACTTCTTTCCCGGCTATCCGCTGCCCGGCGGCGGTGCCGGGGCGCGCTTCGCTCTCTTCGGCGTGCCGCATGATCTCGGAGACGCCGAGGAGATCCGCTTGACCGCGGTCGACGAGGTGGGCAACGAGCTGGAGATCCCCTTCGTCGACCGCTTCACTCCCAAGCCCCTGACCACCGATACGATCCGCCTCTCCGACCGATTCATGGCTCGCGTCGTACCGCAGATTGTCGCCCAGACCCCGGGCCTCGAAGAAGCGGATTCGCTGCTCGAAAGCTATCTGGCAATCAACCGCGATCTACGGCGCAAGAATACCCAGACCCTGTTCGAGCTGGCGGCACAGTCGCGGCCGGAGATCCTCTGGCGCCGCGCCTTCATGCAGCTCCCCAACACTCGCTCGATGGCCTCCTTCGCCGATCGCAGGACCTACATGTACGAAGGGGAGGCCGTCGACCAGCAGGATCATCTGGGCTTCGATCTGGCCTCGGTGCGCCAGGCTCCGGTGCTGGCGGCCAATCGCGGGGTTGTCATTTTGGCGGAGTACTTCGGCATCTATGGCAACACCGTGGTGCTCGATCACGGTTGCGGTCTGATGACCCTCTACGCCCACCTCTCCAGCATCGAGGTGCAGCCTCAGCAGTCAGTCGACCGCGGCGCCAGCCTGGGGCGGACCGGCGAGACCGGTCTGGCCGGCGGCGACCACCTACATTTCTCTCTGCTCCTGCACGGCTTGCAGGTCAATCCGCTCGAATGGTGGGATCCGAAGTGGATCGAGAATCGGATCGCTCGCAAACTGGGCGCCGCCCTCGAGTTCGAAGGCTGACACAGGCCGTCGGCGAGCGAACGGCTCGTTGCAAAGAGAATTACGCCTCCGCGTGATAGTTCTTTCCCTGGGCCGACGCGTTGCCAATTCTTGAGATATGCCTCAAAATTACTGTGCGCCTCAGATGCTAGGGGAGGGAACAGCTCAGACGTCAGCTGCTGCGGGCTGAGACGCCAGACGGCCGACCATCTCTCGAATCTCCCGCCTTTGGATGAGTGCGTCGGGCGCACCCACGACCAGACTGACTCTAAAGACGCGGAGATATGACTGTCGCTCACCTCGGAATCGAGGCCCTTCAAGGGCTCCATCACCTCGCCCGCGAGCTCCTCAACCTGGAAGATTACGATCGGATGGTCGATGCCGTCGTCAAGCACTCGCTGGAGAGCTTGCGCGGTGAGCGCGGCTTCTTGGTACTGCAGCGCGGCGACGAGCTGGACTTCAAGGTGGTTCGCAACTGGAGTCGCGACGAGCTCGAGGGCAAAGGCGAGCCGGTCAGCCGCTCGATCGTCAACCGGGTGTTGGCCAACGGCGAGCCGGTCCTGATCGAAGATGCCCTGAGTGATCGCCGCTATGCCCAGACGGAGAGCATTCTGCGGATGCAGATCCGTTCCGTCCTGGCCGCGCCGCTGGCGGTCGATGGCGTGCCCTCCGGTGTGCTCTATCTGGAATCAAGGACCATCGATCGCCTCTTCGGCGCTGCCGAGCTGACTCTCTTCAAGCACATTCTGGAACTCTCCGCGCCGGCGCTCGAGACCTGCATGAAGCGTATCGTCCTCGAACAGCGCAATCGCTTGCTCGAGGCGAACTTCTTGGAGCGGCACCAGTTTCCCGGCATCGTGACGAAGGATCAGGGCTTCCTCAAGATCCTCGAGACGGTGGCCCAGGTGGCCAAGTCGGATCTACCGGTGCTGGTCCAGGGGCCTTCCGGTACCGGCAAAGAGCTCGTCGTACGCGCGCTGCACCTGAACAGCCCGCGAGCCAAGGAAAGTTACGTCACGGTGAATTGCGGCGCGATCTCGCCCAACCTGCTCGAGTCGGAGCTCTTCGGCCACCTGCGCGGCGCCTTCACCGGCGCGACGCGTGACAAGGAGGGGGTCATCGCTTCCGCCCATCGCGGCTCGGTCTTTCTCGACGAGGTTGGGGAGCTGCCGCTGGAGCTGCAAGTCAAGCTCCTGCGCACCTTGCAGTTCGGCGAGATCCAGCCGGTCGGCGCCAGCCGGCCGACCAAAGTCGACGTGCGGTTTCTTGCCGCGACCAACCTCAACCTGGAAGAAGAGGTGTCCAAAGGCCGGTTCCGCGAGGATCTGCTCTATCGGCTCAACGTGGTGACCCTCGACCTGCCTCCGCTGTGCGACCGCCCCGACGACATCCTGCCGCTGTTCTACCACTTCCTGCGCCAGGCTGCCGAGACGGCCCATCGTGCCGACCCGCAAGTCTCACCGCGGTTGGAGCGGGTGCTCGAAGAGTACAGCTGGCCAGGCAATATTCGCGAGTTGGAGAACGAAGCCAAGCGGCTGATTGCGGTCACCCCTCAGGGGACGCCGATCACTGTAGATCGCTTGTCGCAGCGCCTCACCCGGGCCAAAGAGACCGCCAGCCCCACCCCCGCTAGCCTCGCCGAACACGAGAAGGAGCTCATCGAGCTGCACCTACGGCAGTCGAAGGGCAACCGCACCCGAGCGGCGCAAAGCCTGGGGATCAGCCGGGAGGGCCTGCGCAAGAAAATGAAGCGCCTCGGCCTGGCTTGAAACCACCCAAGGCACCTCTTCGAACGGCCGGTCTCGAGGGATCAAGCGCATGGATCAAGGGTCGTCCGGTTTTGATCCCTTTTCTCAGTTGGCATAAATTACTCTGTACAAGCTTGCCCCGCCTGTGGATCCGACCTTCCCGCGATCCAACTCAACCCGTCATCAGAGGTCCGAGACTATGAGACTGATGTCCTTATTGCGCCCCCAGCGGGCCGCCTGCGCGATCACTGCTCTGTGGCTCACCGCCCTTGCAGCACCCCTCGCCGGCCAGGATCTTCTGGCCGACTTCGAGTCAAAGACGTCGCTCCACGTGCTCGACAACGGCTGGACGTTCATCATTGTCGAGCGGCCGGTCGCGCCGGTCTTCTCCTTTGCCACCGTTGTCAACGTCGGTGGTGCGCAGGAGGTGCCGGGGATCACCGGCCTGGCCCACATGTTCGAGCACATGGCGTTCAAGGGCACACCCAATATCGGCACCACCGACTTCGAGAGCGAGAAGAAAGCGCTGGATGAGGTCGAAGTCGCCTACAAGTCCTACGAGCTGGCGCGGCGCGATCGCCGGGCAGATCCGGCGGAGGTTGAGCGCCTGCGCGCCGAGTTCAAGGCGAAAGAAGAGGCCGCCGGCGAGTTCATCGTCGCCAACGAGTTCAGCGACATCGTCGACCGTGAGGGCGGTGTCGGCCTCAACGCCTTCACCAATTCCGACTTCACCGTCTACGCATACTCCCTACCGGCCAACCGGGTGGAGCTTTTCGCCTTCCTCGAGTCCGAGCGCTTCTCGAGCCCGGTTTTCCGCGAGTTCTACAAGGAGCGCGACGTGGTGCAGGAGGAGCGCCGCATGCGCTCCGAGAGCCTGCCGATCGGTCGCCTGATCGAACAGGCTCTGTCCACCGCCTTCGTAGCCCATCCCTACAAGCAGCCGGTGGTGGGCTATATGTCCGACCTGCAGTCGTTCACCGCCACCGATGCCGAGGCGTTCTTCCGCAAGTACTACGTACCTTCGAACATGGTGACGGTGATCGTCGGGCACGTCTCGGCACAGGAGATCCTGCCGACGATCAAGCAATACTTCGGCCGTATCCCGCGCGGTGAGAAGCCGGAGCCCCTGCGCACCGTCGAGCCGCCGCAGATCGCCGAGAAGACCGTTGTCCTGGTCGATCCCGCCCAGCCGATGTACGCCGAGATGTACCACCAGCCCGACATTCTCGATCCCGACCAGGCGGTGTATTCGGCCATCGACGACGTGCTGTCGAACGGTCGCACCTCGCGGTTCTATCGCTCCCTGGTACGCGACGAGAAGATCGCCGCGTCGGTCGGCTCGTTCTCGGGCTTCCCTGGGTCCAAGTATCCGGGGCTGTGGCTGGTCTTCGCCCAGCCAGCCAAGGATCACAGCAACGAAGAGGTGCAGGCGGCGATTCGCGCCGAGCTCGAGCGGTTGAAGACCGAGCCGGTCACCGACAGCGAGCTGCAGCGCTTCCGCACCCGCGCCAAAGCCAGCCGCCTGCGCCAGGCGCGGAGCAATTTCGGCCTCGCCATCCAGCTCGGGATGTACCACTCCTGGTATGGCGACTGGCGCGAGTTCTTCCACGATCTGGATCGGATCGAGCAGGTCACCAAGGACGACATCATGCGGGTTGCCGGCGAGACCTTCGTGGCAACCAATCGCACCATCGGCATGATCGTGACGGAAGAACCGGCCGCCAGCGCTGGCAGCGCACAGTAGGAGCTCGGACCATGAAGATCTCGACCCACCAAGCCCCTTCCCCCAGGCTTTCGGCCGTCTGGCAGCCTCACTTCCTTCGCCGGGCCGCTGTCTCTGCGGTAGCGCTCGTCGCGGTAGCGCTCTTCGTTGCTGCACCGGCGTCATCCCAGGTCACCCGCCCGGACGACATCGTCTATCCGCCTTTGCCGGAAAGCCCGGTACCGCAGCCCCAGCGGGTGGAGATGGACAACGGCATGGTGGTGATCCTGCTCGAAGACCACGAGCTGCCGTTGATCGAAGCCCGGGCGGTGATTCGCACCGGCGCCCGCTGGGAGCCGGCCGACAAGGTTGGCCTGGCGGAGCTCTTCGGTCAGGTGCAGCGCAGCGGCGGCACCGAGAAATTGCCTTCCGATCAGCTCGACGACCTGCTCGAAGATCGTGCGGCCTCGATCGAAACCGGCATCGGCAACACCAACGGCAGCGCCAGCCTGAGCTCGCTGCGCGACGACTTTCCCGAGATGCTGCGCGTGTTCGCCGACGTGCTGCGCCATCCGGCCTTCGAGCAGGACCAGCTCGATGTCGCCAAGACCCAGGCTGCCGCCGGGATCGCACGCCAGAATGACAGTGCCGACCAGATCGTCGGGCGTGAATTCACCAAGCTGATCTACGGCTCCGAGTCGCCCTACGCCCGCTTCGCCACCTACGAGACGGTCGACAACATCAGCCGGGACGACCTGCTCGCCTGGCACCGGAACTTCTACCATCCGGACCGGATCATCCTCGGCCTGGTGGGTGACTTCGAGTCCGAAGAGGTCCTCGAGCTGATCGAGGCGGTCTTCGGCGACTGGCAAAAAGGGCCAACCTGGCAAGAGCCCGAGGTCGCTTACCGTCGCGAGGCCAACCCGGGCGTCTTCTTTGTCGAGAAGAACGACATCACCCAGGCCTTCATCCGTATCGGACACCTGGGTATTACTCGCGACAACCCGGATTACTATGCCGTCGATCTGATGAATCAGGTTCTCAGCGGTTCCTTCGCGGCCCGGCTCTTCACCCGCATCCGCACGCAGAAAGGGCTCGCTTATGGCGTTCGCGGCGGGGTCGGTAGCCGGTGGGACTACCCCGGCCTCACGGCTCTGGGCATGAGTACCAAGACCGAGACCACCGCCGCCGGCATCGACGCCTTGCTGGAAGAGGTCGACAACATGACCAGCGAGCCGCCGACCGACGAGGAAGTGCGCAAGGCCAAGGCGGGCATCCTCAAGTCGTTTGTCTTTCGGGCCGATTCGGCGAGCAAGATCCTGGGCCAGCAGCTGACGTACGAATACTTCGGCTTTCCGCTCGACTGGCAGGACCGTTACCGCAAGGGCATCGAGGCGGTGACCACCGCAGAGGTTCGGGCGGCGGCTGCGAAGTACTTTCATCCCGAGCGGTTCTCGATTCTCGTTGTCGGCAACCGAGAGGGTATGGACCGGCCTCTGAGCACCTTCGGCGACGTTCGCACGGTGGATATCACCATCCCCGAGCCGGCAGTGGCCACGGTCGCTGCGACGCCCGAGACCGAGGCCCAGGGCCGTGCCTTGATCGCCAAAGCGGTCGAAGGCATCGGCGGTGCGACGCGTCTCGATGCCCTCGAGACCTTCCGCACCCAGGCCAAGATGCGGGCGATCTCGCAGGGCGGAGCACAGCTCGGTATGCGGGCGGCGATCATCCTGCCGGACCGCATGCGTTGGGAGCTGCAGCTCCCCTTCGGCACCATGGTCCAGGTGCTCAATGGTGATGCCTCCTTCGCTCAGTCACCGGCTGGCGCCCAGCCACTCCCCGCAGCACAGCGCAAAGAGCTCGCGAAGAGCCTGCAGCGGCTGGCGCCGGTCCTACTGCGGCATCGCGACGATCCGGGCTTCAAGGCGATCGCCAGCGGGGTGGCCGAGGTCGACGGAACGCGCGTCGAGACGGTGCAGGTCGAGCTCGAGGGCAACGTCAACACTTTGGGCATTGATCCCGAGAGCGGCAAGATCCTCAGCATTACCTACCAGGGCAGCAATCTCGGCGGTGCGCCTGGCCAGCTGGAACAGCGGTTCTCGGACTTCCGTGAGGTCGACGGTTTGATCCTGCCCTTCGCCTCGGTCACCACCTTCAACGGCGAGACAATGCTCGAAGGCACCGTCGAGAGCTCGCAGCTCGATAGCCCGATTGACGACGCCGAATTCGAGATGCCGTCGCCGTAAGCCCTCCCGGGTCCGGCAACGCGGTTAGATCTCAGCACGGGTCCTCCGGTATTCTTGTGCCTATGGAACGGCAGCAGCTCTTGCAGCAGGTCGAAACACTGATCGACCAGACCCAAGGGGTCGACTTCGTGGTGCCTGAGGAGACCGGCTACTTCTCGATCGACGATGTCCTCGTGCGCCGAGTGCGGGCGTTGATCGAGGAGACGATCGAGGTGATGCACGATCTGACCGAGGTCTATGATGCCGAGAGCGTCGCTCACGGTGAGAAAGACGAGGCAGCCGCGGCGGACGGTGACTTTCTGCGCGAGATCGGCGCCCAGATCTCCAGCGAGTTGGCCGCGCGCGAGGTGTCGAACCTCGCCTTCGTGGCGCGGGGCCAGTTGAAGGAGATGCAGGAAGCGCTTCATAGTGCGCTCGACAACAAGCAAGTTTGGGCCGTGGCCTCACACGCCGACTCGGGGCTGCGTCGCGCCGGCAAGGCGCTCATCGCGATCGAAACCGCCGTGCGCGACTACGAGGGCCTACCAGCGCGCGATCGACGCTGGAACGATCTCGGCGATTCGCTCGAGACCCGGCGCCTCTACGCCCAGTTTCGCCGCGCCATCCTGCGCAGCGGCGAGCGCGATGCGAGCGAAGATGTCGCCAGCCGCTTGCGCAGTGCTGCCACCCGTATCGCCATCTTGCGCAATCTGGAGATCTATCCCTTCTTGCGCATCGACGATCGCCGCACCATCAAGATGCTCCATCAGCGTATCGCTGCCTGGCTCAACAGGGAGGGCGACAATAGCCAGGAAGCCGGTGAGCGTCTCTGGCAGGATCTGATCTCCTTCGCCCGGCTGCTGCTCAAGGTGAACCATCGCGAAGAGCTGTGCGAGCACGATCGGCAGGTCATCAACTCCCTCCACCGCATGCTCTTCCCGGCCAAGCGGCCAGTGACCGAGCTCAAGGAAAGCCACCTCAAAGAGCTCGAGCGCATCGTCGGCCGTGACGACGAGCTCGACGAGCTCGTTCTGCGGATCAAAGAGCTCACGGTGGAAGACCTGCGGGCGTCGATCGAGCGGTTGAAGAGCCAGCTGAACGCGCCCTACGAGAGCGGCGTCGTCACCTCGTTTCTGGACGACTGATCCAAGTCTCGGTCGAACCCGACGCTTGTGTCGGCAGGAATGGGGCCGATTCGGTGCCGAGCCGCTTTTCAGCCGGCCGAAATCCCACTTCGGCGCGCCTGGGTCGCTATGCGGACGATCTCGAAGGCGACCAGCACGAGATAGCGCGCATTCCGGGCGTTGCAACGCTTCACTAACTCAGTTGGTACGCGCTTCGGACCGGAGAAACGTGCGCCAACTGGCGAAAGTTGCGATTTTTGCCGAGCCAATGGTGTTTAACTGAGGCCTCGTCCCAATATCGGACACTTCCGACACGGCCCAACGCCTAGCCTCGAAGGCAGCGCCTGAGGATCCTGAGGTTGTTTGCGGGTCGTCGCAAGCCACTTTCGTCCAGAACACTTGATGATCTGGCCGGAAAGCGGCGAAACCTGAGGATGCTGAGGATCCTGAGGTTGTAAACCCTTACGCGCAAATGCAGTTTGTCGGAAAGCCAGGGAAGCGAGACATTGATTTGCGCGTGGGGGCTAGAAACCTCAGCATCCTCAGGATCCTCAGGGGCAGGCCGTCCGATCCTTCAAGTGCTGCCAAGCTCCTGGGCCAGCCAGCGTGCGATCCACGCATTGCCCTGCGGCGAGTAGTGGCCGCCATCGAGACCCTGAGTGAAGAGCTTGGCGATCTCTTCAGTGGGGCGATCGCCCATCTCTTGGAGCGGCATCAAGCAACGCAACTTGTGTCGTTCGCAGAGCGCTTCCAAAGCACGATGGGATGGCGGGGTCTCTCGGTGCTCCGACCAGGCGATGAGCTCCCAAAGCACCGGGAAAAGCACAATCACAGGCTTCGCGTTCTGTGCTCGGGCGCCTCGGTCAAAGCGGAGCAGGATCTCTTCCGCCAGGCGTTTCGGTGATTCGAGGCTCCACAGGTCAGGATTGCGGCCCCAGCGCAGCGCGACATCCCAGATCGACGGATGGAAAAGGAGCCGCAGATAGGGGAAACCGAGCTCGGGTCGACGATCGGGGCTTGCCCAGTCGTCGAGCAAGGCGATTTCGCGGATGAATTCAGGCTCGAGGAGCTTCGCCATGTCTTCGCGCCGGGTCACCGGGTTGGGGACGAGCGTCAGGCTTCCGTCTTCGAGCCGGAAGCGTGGCTTCGTGTAAACGATCTCGCTTTCCGGTTGCTGAAACTTCCAGTACACCGAGACGTTGCGCTCGATGTCGTAGGAGATGTAGCCGAAAACGACGATGTCGGTGGGTCGCTCGGCAAAGTTGCCCTCGAATCGAAGCAGGGTTTGGTCCATACCGTAAGCGCTGATGCCGAAGTTGTAGACATCGGCTTCGAGCGTGGCAGAGAGAACCTCGGCCCATGTCTGGTCGTGAGCAACCTCATCGCCGTGGGTGAAGGAGTCGCCGTACACAGAGACCCAAGGACGCTGGTGCTCTCGTGCGCGCGGGCGCTCACCGAACGGGGTGGAGTAGAGGATCTGCCAGCCCAGCTCGCGGGAGTAGGAGCGTTGGGCGCGTTCGATTTCGTCGGGCGTGGCGGTGCACCGAGCGAAGTCGGGGAAGTGGAACCGTGAGGCGTTGAGAGTGAAGAAGGCCGAAGCAAGGAGCTCGCCGAGAGCGAGAAGAGCAAGGACCATGAAAAGGGTGTAGGCCTTTGCCCTGGTGAGGCCTTGCATCGACTGGTTCCGATTTGGCATCGGCCAGAGGATACCGACAACTGAGGGGTTCGTAGTACTCTACCGCGGAACCTCGTAAGCCACGGCAGGCCCCGCTCCTCGTCAGTTTCTGCACCCTCTTCTTGCGAAATGGATTATAGAGAGCTCATTGCGGAGACACCGGAACCGCTGCGTAGACAGATCGAAGGCGACTACAGCAGGGGTGACCATGCAAGCGTCGCGACGCTCCTCGTCGAGAGCGAGCGGGTGAGATCGAATCCTCTGCTGATGTTGATCCATGCGTGTGCGATGTTCTCTGATGCGTTCGAGATCATGGTTGATCGCGTAATCCCATCTTCGCGGGCAGCACTGGAGTTGATTGACCGTGCCAATCGCCGCGGGCTTTCTGAGGGGATCTCGAGCCCGTACCGCTGCGAGATCGCCGCGGTTCTGGCCGAAGAGCTCGAAAGGGAAGACGCAGAGATCACGGCCGCGATCTCTGCAATGAACCAAGGCAAGGCCAAAGCAGCTCAGGCGGCGACGCTGGCGCACAAGGCTTCGAGTGCGGAGAAGGCAAGACTCGCTGCCGAGTACTTCCTCGTTGCAGCACAGCTCGAAACTCGGGAATCGGCCAGCCGCGGGAAGTGGGCACGGCCGGACAATTCAATGAACTACGTCGCTCGCGCCGGTATTCATCTGGCGCAGGCGGGTGAGTTCGAGCGCGCGGAGCCTTATCTGCAGCAAGCGATCGAGTTCGACTGGAAGGCTGGGCGGCTTTGGGGGGATCGTCACATGGTCGAATGGGCCTTCGTTTGCCTGCTGCGTCACCATGCGTCCAGGGAAGCTTGGAAGGCTTTCCTATCGACCTGGGGAGAGGCCTGTGCAAGAGCCCGGCAGCTGGATATGAACTTCCCCAGTATTCACCCGTTCCAGGACGAGTTGCTGACGATTTGTGTTGGCAATAGGCTTCTAGAGCCATTACAGCAGATCATCGAGGGAATAGAGTCCCGCCCAGGCCGAATCAAGAGCGGTCTCAAGCTGAAGGTCGCAAGAGCGAAAGATCTCTTGGCTTGAGCGCTCGTTGTGCCGAAACCCGTCGACTGAGGCGTCTCGTAGTACTCTAGGGCTAGAAGCTCGCTCGCTGCGGTTGCGAGTAGATTGAGTCAAAGTCTGGCTCGTTGTCGCAGGTCTATCGGCTGGCTGCCCATGGAGTGCTTGACCACAGTGATTGCCATCGAAAGCCGCCGTCGGAAGGCGACCACGTTAGCCGCGGAGTATCCTGGCTGCGAGATTCTCGACCTCACTTCCAAGGCAGACGAGCCTTGGATTCGCTTCAGCCCGTTCTTCCCGCACAGCGAAATCCCCGTGCCGTTCTCTGAAGGCCATCAGGCTGCTTCGGTCGAAGGCATCTGGCAAGGCCTCAAGGTGTTTGCCGACGAGGGGGTTGATCCTGCGAAGTTCAAGGTCACTTCCATGAAGGGCATCAAGCGCAGTGTTCGCACGCGCGGGCCGGTTCTCGGCCATCAGAGAGGCCTTTCTTCCTCCGAGCTTCTGCCTTACCTCGACGCCCGCCGACACATTTATCTCCCGAGTTACCGCTGGGTTCTAGACAACTGTCTGCGGGGTGAGCTCGAGAGCCTCCGAGCCATCGTTGCCAAGGGCGGTGTCGTCTTGCTCGACTACGAGACAAACAGCGATATCACGAATCTCAGTCGGCCCTTGTCGCATGCCAGCTTGGTGCGCGCGTATCTCCAGAACCAATGGCCGGACCAGGGCGGGGAGTTGGAATGACCGAAGAGCTCTTGAAGATAGCAGAGCGACTCGACGAGCTCGTTGCTGATCGGAATGCGCGGGTTAGCGTCGCGGTCGAAACCAGCCCTGATGAAGCGTTCTTTGTGGCAACTCGCGATGGCTACGTCCGTTTGGCCGCCCGACTGTTGCGGAGCGCCATTGCAGAATCCGACCCCACCCTGGTTGGATCTCAGGTCCGTACGTCGTGGTCGACCCACTGTCACGGTGTGGCGGACTCGTTGGCCCAAGTCTGTGTCGATGCCGAATGCCGGGTTGAGACCGAGAAGGACCGAGAGGAGATCGTGCGATACTTCTCTCAGCTCCCTCTTGCCGCTCGCTGAGCCAGACTAGAAGTCGATGTAAGGACCGCTGAACCTACATGCATCGCAGAGACATCGTACCCGGTATCGTTGTCGTCGATGACCACCAACGAACCGGCATCGTCCGGCAGAAAGAACCTCGCCCTCCGGCAGAATGGCTAGCACAGCTGGCCCATGCGGAGCAGGTTGCTGCACTTCCAATCGATGTTCAGTGGTGGGGTATTCTGCCTCTGACAGGAGGGTACGTCCTTTGCCCCGAGCCTTTGCTGACGCCGCAAAGGAAAGCAACCTATGAAGACTTCCTGACCGCGGTGGATCATGGAAACTCGGCCGCAAGACGATCTCTGGCCAAGTTGTTTCCGGAGTTCACTGAGAAAGCAGTCGGGGAATTGGATGCGCTATCTTGAGGCTCTGGAAGGCCTCAGAGCGGTCGATGTGCAAGCGGGCGCCGTCGCTGGCGGCGCCTTGGCGAGGGCAGGTCGTGGCAAAGCAAGATCCCTCGTAGAAGGAGAACCATCCTGATGGCTCGCCCAGGTCGACCTCGAAAGTACGATCCTGTCGCCGATGACATCGAGCGCTGTATTCGAAACGGTGAGGATGCGACTGCGAAGAAGTTGATTACCGCGCACGAGGTCGATCTCCCTGATGGCGATGCACGGACGCCTCTGATCTGGGCTTCGTTTTACGATTGTGGCAGTCTACTGCAGTGGATTATCGACCGTGGCGGCGATGTGAATCACCAGGATCGGAACGGACAGGGTGCCCTCCACTTCGCTGCTCAAAAGAAACTTGGCGATATCGCGGAGATTCTGCTTCGAGCTGGAGCGGAAACCGAGTTGCGCGATGTTTACGGCAACACGCCTTTATGGACGGCCACGTTCAATGCTCGAGGCGATCTTTCCGTCGTCAAGCTATTGGCCACAGAGGGTGCCTCCTTTGACAACAAGAACAATGCGGGTAAGACCGTTCGTGAAATGGCGGAGAAGTTTTTCCCCGACGAGCTCGCTAAGCTCTTACGATAGGCTGCCAGTTCCTTCGAGCGTTACCTAACGCACGCGACTCGAACCCGAGTTGTTGAGGAAATCCGAATGATCGATGCGCCAACTATTCGATGCGAGGTCGGTCTGAAGGCAAGCCAGGACCGAATGGCTGCACAGCTGTACGATGAGGCGTTCGGGAAGAAGTTTCGCATCGCGATTGAGTCTCGTACGGATCGGATAGCGCTTTTCGAAACGTCCTTCACGGGGCACTACGCGATTGCGGCAAGCGAAGGGGACAATCTGGTGGGCCTCGCCGGATTGCACACGCCTAAAGGTTCCTTGACCGGCGGCCTTGGCGCTCGTCAGTTGTTCGAGCGCTTGGGAGCCCTGCGCGGGCTGCGAGCGATCGCCATCTTCAGCTTGTATGAACGGAAGCCGAAGCCCGGCGAGCTCTTGATGGACGGTATTGCGGTTCACAAGGATTACCGTGGACGGGGAGTGGGTAGTCAGCTGTTGAAGGCCGTGTTGGACTACGGCAAGTCGAACGGTTTTCGTACGGTTCGTCTCGATGTGATCGATACGAACTCCGGTGCCAGACGTCTCTACGAGAGGCGAGGCTTCGTACCGACTCGGGTCGAGAAATTTCCGTACCTGCGCTGGCTGTTGGGCTTCGGCGCTTCCACCACGATGGAGTTTCGACTCACAGACGCGAATCAGAAAGACGCTACGGTCGACATCAATGGGGAAATCCCCGAAGTCGTCGGGCATCCATGCACAGGCCTGGTCTTGCTACAAGTCTGGGAGGGTCGTACCCTTACAGATCAGGTCAACGTCGCCTATCTGCGATTTGGCGAGCTTTGGTTCCGCCTGTACTTCGAACCGGGAACGATCTTCTGGCGTCAGACCGAGGCGCCCGAGCAACCCGAGAACTCAGCGCTCTCGCAGGGTCTCGTTCTCAACAATCTTTCAGGTCTGGAAGCCATAACATGCCAGACGGTTGTGGGTATCGATCACTTCGGAACGGGAGCACAGGATGTCCACGTCGAGATTCGTTTGGACAATCGTAAGAAGTTGATGTTTGTTTATGCCGCCGAAACAGACTGCGCAACCCTTAGCATCGGGTTTGGCGACTCCGCAACGGCACGGTCGACGAATTGAGCGACCCTTTTCTTTCCCCGATCGAACCGGATCTGTATCCTGAGTGAGGACACGGTCAGGGGCGAATCCCTAGTTGGCCCATTCGTCGGCGCAGAGCTCGTTCCGAGACCTTGAGTTGGGTGGCCATCCGATGAACGTCACCATCGCAAGACTCGGCGGCGCTGGCGATCTCCTTGCGCTCGAGATCCGCCGCCGTGCGCAAATCGGGATGCTTCTTGATGCGGTCGTAGAGCGACGGCCTGGAGATGGCAAGATCGTCGGCGGTGGCCTGCAGCTCGAACCGATTGCGCCGCAGGGCGGTGAGGAGATCGGCCTCGGAGATCTTCGCTCGACGTCGGCGAGCGCGGCGCTCCGAGGGGGTGCCAGGCACTTCGTAGGGGGTGCCAGACCCTTCGTAGGGCGGCTCTGAGGTGGTGGTGCCAGGCACTTCGTAGGGGGTGTCAGGCACTTCGACCGCCTCGACCGGACCGGTTTCAGGCACTTCGCGTGAGACTCTGGCGCTGCGGTGCGACTCGGGCTCGACGTCGAGCTCTACCTGATCATCTCCCTGGTGGGCGATCACCAGTTGGCGCACGGCGTTACGTAACTGGCGGACGTTACCGGGCCAGGGACGAAGAGCCCATCGCGCCACCAGGGCGGCGGGCACCCAGGGTTGTTTGGCGGGTTGCAGGCGGTGGCTCTGGCCGAGATTGGCGGCTTCTTGCTGCAGGAAGTGGGCGAAGAGGCGGCCGAAGTCGTCCGGTCGCTCAGCCAGCGTCGGCAGGCGAATCACGAAGCCCGCCAGGCGATGCAAGAGCGGCGCGCGGAAGCGCTGCTCGTCCACCGCGGCGTCCAGATCGGCGTCCGTCGCTGCCACCAGTCGAACCCGCACGGGCAGGGCGGTGTCGGCGCCTACTGGTTGGATCTCATTGCTCTCGAGCGCGCGCAGCAGCATCACCTGCACGTCCGGGGGCATGTCGCCCACTTCGTCGAGGAAAAGGGTGCCGCCCTGGGCGCTGAGAAAGTGACCGCGCCGCCGTCGGTCGGCACCGGTGAAGGCACCTTTCACCGCGCCGAAGAGCTCGGCGGCAGCCAGCTGGGTCGGTATGGCCGCCATGTTGACGGCGACATAAGGCCCGGCCCGGCGATGGCTCGCCTCGTGAAGGGCGCGGGCGACGAGCTCTTTGCCGGTACCGGTTTCGCCCAGCAAGAGGACCGGTACGTCGAGATTTGACAGGCGTTCGATGTCGCGTTGTAGACGCAACATGCGGTCGCTCTCGCCGACCAGGCCGAAATGGGTTGCCGGGGCCTTCTGCTGTGGATCGACCCGGTGGAGAAGGAGTAAGACGTGGCCGCCGAGCAAGAGCAAGACGCCGGTCTCGAGCGCTGTCCGGTCAAGGCGGGTGGTGCCACTGACCGGCTCGCCATCGACCTCCAACGGGGTTCGGGTCGATGAGGGATCGAAGCCAATGCCACCGTCCGCCTGGGGTTCGATCCACAAGGGCTTGCGGCTAAGCCGTAGGTCTTCCAGCGCGCGCGGGCCCGGCGAGCCGGCGGCCGGCGGTGGACCAGGGTGGGCGAATCGGGGCTCGACGCGGGAAACAGCTTTGGCCTGGCCGTGGTCGAAGCCGGCCAGGAGTGCTCGCTCACCGATGCGTGAGAGATCGGGATGGTAGAGGATCGTCAAGCAGGGGAGTCTGACGGCGCGCAGTCGGCGCGATGGCGTCGACTCGATCTCCGTCGTGGCCCCACGGGCCACCAGGGACGCAGGGCGCGGCTCGGGCATGAGCGGATTCTGCCACAGCTGCGTTCGGGCGGCGCTCGAAGGCTGGCTGTCCCATCGAGAGCGGGTCTTCGTCGGAACAACGTCGGATCTACGTCGGGCTCACGTCGGTGGTGGCGGTATCCGACGTCCTTTTCGAACGAGGCTGCGGCCAAAGATCCTCGGCGAGACGGCCGATGGACCTTCAAGTCTCTTGATATCAGCCTTTATGTCGCTCTCTCGTCGTCGCGTCGACATTGGCACGACCCTTGAGAAAGGAAGACGCAGCCGGGCCGCGATCCGGCGCAACGCCACCCATGTCGACCCCAAGGAGCCTTTGATGCGTTACACCACGATCCAACCCGCCCGCCTCGCTCGAATCGCCTCGTTCGCCCTGGTTGTCGCCGCGACCCTGATAGCCAGCGCCGCCTTCGCCGAAGCGTGGCCCGTCTCTTCGAGCGCCTCGACCGAGTTCAACTGCTTCGACCAGGATTACTTCGAGCCCAGTGGGTCGACCCGCCAGGGGGACTGGCTGTATGTGGTCAGCGACAATGGTCTGATCGGTCGCCAGAAGCAGGGCGACGACCAGGATTGCGAACATCGCTCGGGCTCCAATCACTTCGATTCACAGCCCCTGATCACCGGCTCGAAGGAGGGCGATTTCGAGTCCCTCGCCGCGGTGCCCGGCAAGACCACCCTCTACCTCGGTGTCGAAGGTAATGCCGGCACCGTGCCCAACGCCAAGATCATCGAGTACCAGCCGCCGGCCGACAGGCTGACCCAGGCCAACGCGCCTTCGACCCTGACCGGCAACAGCTGGACGTTGACGACCCTGCCGGTGCAAGACGGGGACGGCATGGAGGCGATGACCTTCGTGCCGGATGGTGAGCATCCCTACACCCAGGCGGGCGCGCCATTCAATGGCCTCTTCTATGTCGCCTCTCAGGCTTCGAAGGGAACGATCTACGTGTTCGAGCTCGGCAATAGTGGTTCCGGCGACAGTGGTTCCGTGAGCCAGGTCGCCACCTTCACCAAGCCCTTGCTCTCTGCGTCGCCGTCCGATCTCTACTTCTCGCCCGAGGACCAACGTCTCTATGTGCTGTACGACGAGGGCAGCCACCGTTTGCAGGTACTGAAGGTTCTCGGCGGCGGGTACGTGCAGGAAGCTATCTATGCACCGCAGTTCGGCACCACCAAGACCAACGCACAAATGAAGGGCATGGAGGCGGTAACGACCTCGGCCGGTGGTGATCTCTACATCGGGCTCGATCAGAGCCGCGGCCAGGCGGCGGATAATGGCAGCTGCCGCGAGACCTCGGATGACCACTGCACCGATTGGCTGAATCCGATCTATCGTTACGCCAACTTCGTACCGGCGCCGGTCCTCTCGACCCAGTAGCTTCGGAACCCGAATCCGAACCTCAACCTCCGGAGAAAGCCTGCAAGATGACTTCACACGAGCCTGCACCACGGCACTTTCGTATCGAGCTGGGATTCGACCGCCAGGCCGATCGCATTCTCGGCACCCGGGCATCCGACAACCTCTACCCGCTGCAAAATGCTCTCGTCGACATCAGCGAGGGCGATGGCAAGAGCCAGGCCAAGCCGGCCTGGTACACTAAGCTGCAGCCGCACGATACGGTGTACCTGCGGCTGCTCGACATCACGGACCTGGTGCTCGGCACCTGCGACGACGAGCAAGAACCGGCGGCACCCCTGCCGCAAGAGGTGCAGATCGCGACCACCGAAACGAGAGATCGAGGCCGGCGGATGCCGGTGCTTGCTCAGCCGGCCGAGTGGCACGTGGTCTCGCCCGTGTGTGCCTGGAGCCCGGTTTTCTCCGTCGGGAATCAGAGGTTTGCCGGTTACGATCTCTATCCAAACCCGGACGATTCCCAACCCGCTGAGATCCGCGATCTTCCGGCAGAGCATTTCTTGCTCGCCGCTGAGTTGAGCATGTTGATCACACTCGAGAGCTGTCCGGAGAAGCAGTTCGTCTTCGATCCGGAGATGATCGTCGGCCCGCAATCGACCGATGGATTCTGAGATGTCCGTTTCGAGCCGAGAGGCACGGCGACGTGACGTGCTATGGCCCCCGTTCGACGGTCGCGACGAGGCGCTGGTAGCGCGGGTCCGATCGCAAGCCGAGGAAATCGGGCTCGATCTCGATCTCGCGCGGGGTCTGCCCGGCACGCAGTGAGGCTTCGAGCCAGTGCAGCGCACGATCTCGATCGCCGCTCAGCTCGTACGCCAAGGCCAAGCGGTGGGCGATCCACGGATCGCCCGCCGCCGCGGCTTGGGCTGTCTCGGATCGGTCCAGCTGCGCCAGGGCCTCGTCGCTCGGTCCGCGGCGCGCAAGGTAGAGTGCTAACCGGCTCTCGAGGGCCGCATTGGCCGGCTGTTGCTCGAGCTCGCGTCGCACCAGACGGAGCGCCACGTCATAGGCTTCCCTGGTCTCGGTTTGACGATTCGGTAGCTGGCGGTAGGCATCGCCGAGATTGGCCCAGATCTGGTGGCTGTGTGCCCCGCCGCCGAGCTGCGTCGCCTTGTCGAACGCTTCGGCCGCCTCACGGTAGAGGCCCTGGAAGTAGTGCAGGGTGCCCAAGTTGGCGTAAACCGTCGACTCCGGTTGGATCGCCAGAGCGGCTTGCAGCTGCTTCGCCGCGGCGCCCACCTCGCCCTGGGCGTGGAGGGCGGCGGCCAGATTGCGATAACCGAAGACCCGGTCCGGCAGCAGCTCCACGCTCTGCCGGAAAGCGACCTCGGCCTCCGGGTAGCGGCTGGTCGAATAGTAGAGCTGCCCCAGGCTGTCGTGGAGCTCGGCATGCTGTTGTTCGAGGCGCAAGCCTTGGAGAAAGGCTTCCTCGGCCCCCGCCGGGTCACCGATGCGGCTGCGGATCTTGCCCAGGCCCAGCCAAGGCTCGCCGCTGGTGGGATCGAGCTGGCTGGCCCTCTCGAAGCTCTGGCGAGCGTCGTCGAACCGGCCGGAGGAGAGCAGGGCATGCGCGAGGCTCAGCTGCCCCGCCGCCAGATGCTCGTCAAAGTGCACGGCACGTTGAGCAAGGTGGAGCGCCTGCTCCAGCCACTGCGGATCTTTGCCGTCGTTGTGGTATTTGCGCCAAGTGGCGCGGGCCAGCCCGGCGTGGCCGATCGCCGAATCCGGGTCGAGCTCGAGCACTTGTTGAAAGATACCGATGGCGCGGTCGACATGACCTTTCTTGTCGAAGCGCTCGAGCAAGGTCCAGCCATGTTGTTGTAGCCGAAAAGGATCGTCGGGCGGTACCGGCTGGGCGATTCCGGAGGCACCTTCGCCGACGGCTGAAGCCGCGTTGGCTGTTGGGTCTCTATCGGCCCAGGGACCGATCTGTGTGGCGATCAACAGACCAAGACCAAACACCGCTACCGCTGCCAAGATGGATCCTGGGTTCGCCCTGCGGGAGAGCTCGACGTCGGCGTAGGACGATCCACTGTTTCGTGCTGTCACGCTGTTTCGTGGTGCCACGCTGTCTCGTGACCTCGGAGCCACGGCCGGCTTAGGTTCCTCGGCGACGAGGGTCTCCTCCGTGTGGACCGCGGCCAACGATCGTTCGAAGGCCTGCTGGCTGCGGGTCGCTGCCTTCTGCGGCATCTCCGATCGCATCTGGCCGAGCCGATCCGCCACCTCGGCGGCCGACTGTGGGCGCATTTCCACGGCCTTCTCGAGCAGCTCGTCGATCAGCTCGGACAAGGCCGACGGCAAGCCGGGCGATCTCGACAGGGCCGGCTCCTGTTGATCGCTGCAGATCCGCAGCAGCGTTTCGATCGGGCTGGCGGCGTGAAACGGCGATACACCAGTCGCCATCTCGTAGAGCAGGATGCCAAGGGCGAAGAGATCCGAGCGTTCGTCGAGCACCGCGCCCCGGGTCTGCTCTGGAGACATCGCCCGCACTGTGCCGAGCAGCTGGCCCGAGACCGAGAGCGCCGGCTCCAAGGAGTCTTGGGTCACCGGCTTGGCCAGACCGAAATCGAGGATCCGCGCCTGGCCCGAGGCCGAAATCCGTACATTCTCGGTCTTCAGATCTCGATGCAAGATGCCCTTACCGTGAGCTTCGGCCAGTCCTTCGGCGATCTGCTGGCCGAGACGCAGGACCTGCGGCGGGTCGAGCGGCCCGCCGGCCAGCAGCTGATCGAGCCCCGGCCCTTCGACCAGCTCCATGACCACCCAATCCCCGTCGTCCGACTCCACCAGGTCGAACACGGGGACGATCGAGGCATGGCTGAGGCGAGCCAGCACCCGGGCCTCGCGCCGCAACCGTCGACGTCGCTCGGGATGGTCGGCCTCGGGCCGCACGTGCTTGAGGGCCACCCAGCGGTCGAGGCGCTGATCGTAGCCGCGGTAGACCCGCCCCATGCCGCCTTCGCCGAGCAGCTCCTCCACTCGGTAGACGCCGACTCGTTGACGCTCCATCGGTGGAGCAAGACTACCTCAAAGGTAGCCGAGGGCCTTCAGGTTCTCGATCAGCTCCGGACTCAGCGTTGGCGCTTCGCCAGACGCCTGGGCGGTGGCCCAGTGGTCCCGGGAGAGCTGCCGAACGCGCTCGGCGGCGGGCCAGCTCCCAGCCAGATTCTGAGATTCCTCACCGTCTCGCTGCAGGTCGTAGACCTCCAACTCGCCGCGACTGTTGGCGATGATCTTGAAGGTGCCATCGAGCCAGGCGAGAAGGTCCCGGGAGCCCTTGCGCGCACCGGCGGCCCGAGGTTTGGAGTTGTACCATTCGGCGATCAAGCTCAGGTCATCCGAAGTGCCGGGGGCGGGTCCGAGGCCGAGCTCGGAGAGAGCGAGGGCAAAGACCTCGTGGCCGCTGATCGAGGCATGCATCTGGCCCGCCGCGTTCTGCTCGGCACTCTTGACCACTAGGGGCACGTGGATCAGCTCTTCGTAGAGATGGGTGTTATGACCCCAGTGCTGATGCTCGCCGAAAGCCTCCCCATGATCGGATGTGACGATGACGACGGTGTCTCGCCACAGCTGTCGGACCTTCAGGCCCTCGAAGAGACGCATCAGGTGGTGGTCGAGGTAGAGCAACTGGCGATCGTACTGCAAGGACTGTAGCTCCCGGGGTGGCTTCAGGGGGTCGACGGGGCGCTCAGTGGAGAAGGCGCGGTCGTACGGCGCGGGAGGGACGTAGGGGGAGTGGGCGTCCATGTAGTTGAGGAAGAGGAACGAGTCGCGCGCGCGATCCTGATCCAGCCAGCCGAGCGCCAGATCGGTGATGGTCTGGGCGTCGCGATACCGGAGACAACCCAGCTCGGGGCGCCAGCCGGCTTGCTGGACGAGCAACTGGCGGCAGCTCAGTCCCGCGGGGTGGCGGTCATCGTAGTGGTGGAATCCGCGATCGAGGCCCATCTCGTGCGCCAGGACGGTGGAGTTGGCGACGATGGCGCCAGCGCGGTAACCGTGTGCTGCCAGCCGCTCAGCCAGGGTCGGTACGTCGTCGCGGAGCAGAGTTACCGCGAAGGTGCCGAGCGTCTGGGTCTCCGCCAAGCGGTTGTGGCGCGCGTTGTGCCCACTTGGCAGAAGCCCGGTCAACAGCGAGCCGTGTGACGGCAGAGTCCAGGAGCTGGTTGCGCGTGCGTTGGAGTAGATGGTGAAGCCTTCCCGCACCGATCGCTCGAGGCCCGGAGTCGTGGCGCGAGGATAGCCGTGCCAGGTGAGATGGTCGGCGCGCACCGTATCGAGCACGATCAGGAGCAGATTGGGCCGGTCCGGCTCGGCTGGTGTGCCGGTCGGCGCCAGATCGGGCCGTCGCAGTTGCGAGACGTGCCAGCCGCTGGCTGCCGTGAGCAGACCGAAGGTTAGCCAGACCGCCAAACGGAAGCCGCGCCTGGCGTTCGACGAGGGCCGGGCATAGGTCGCGAAGAGGCACAGGCCGAGGCCGGCGAGAAGCGCTTCGAACAGGAGGTAGGAGGCGTCGAGCGAACCCCAGCGGAGACGCCTTGCGGCGGCCGCCAGGGCGGCCAGCGTCAAGCCAAGCGGAAGACTCGCCCAACGCCAGCGCCGGGGCAGGAGTGACATCCAACCGCCGGCGAGAAGCAGCACCAGGAGGCTCTTGCTCGCGCCGAGGAGGGCCGGATCGAGACCGGGATTCCGAAACGCCGTCGCGAGGGAGAAGGTCGCGACCGCGCCGAGGGCTGCCGCGTAGAGCGATTTGTGGACCGAAACACAGAAGGCGATGATCAGCGCGCCCGCTGCCAGGACGAGGGAAGGTAGGACCATCCTCCGACTGAGCGTCGGCGAGACTTGGGACGCCATCAGGGCGAGGTCGTGCAGCAGCCAACCGGCTACCAGCAAAAAGCCGAGCAGCACACCATCGGCTCGTTTCCAGCCCGATGCTGCAGCAGAGCTCCGCTCGCTCATTGCTCGATCAGTCCTGTTCGTGCTGTCTTCACAGCGCAAGGCCGGGTGCCGGCTGGGCATCCGAAGAGGTTCTGCGTGTTCGAGGCGGGAAGCCTCATCGAGGCTGCGGTATTGCTCGATCGTTGATCTTCTCGTAGATCGTCAAAGGAGTGTCGAGATAGCCCTCGACATGGATCTGGGCGACTTCCACGTAAGCATCGCCGAACCATGCTTCGTCTCGGATGTTGCCCAGCCGGTCGTACCAGCGAGACGGGTTGATCACGAGGTAGTCCGGACGATAGAAGAGGTAGGCCCACTTGAAGTCACCCTGTGCAATGCGCTCGGCGACGCCCGGGTTGAGCAGACCCGCCGCATCGATGAAATCGCGCCGCGAATGGTAGCCCATGAATCCGATCTCGAAAGCGCC
>JBCCGX010000019.1:0-25373 GCA_039029035.1 Acidobacteriota bacterium
ATCCACCAGAGTACCTCCGAGCCTTGGCGGGTCACTCTCCTCGACACCGGCGCAGAGACCGGTACTGGCGGCCGGCTCAAGGTGGCCCGCGACCACTTAGAAGGCGAAGAGGCCTTCTGCTTCACCTATGGCGATGCCGTCGCCAACGTCGACGTGACGAAGCTCGTCGGTTTCCATCGCGAGCACGGCAAGCTGGCGACGATGACTACCATCCAGCCGCCGTCGCGCTACGGTGTCCTGGCTTTCGACGGTGATCGGATCACCGACTTCCAGGAGAAGCCTCCCGGCGAAGGGGGTTGGATCAACGGCGGCTTCTTTGTCCTATCACCCAAGGTGATCGACTACATCGACACCCTCGAGACCCATTGGGAATACGGTCCGTTGCAGCGCCTGATCGAGGAGGATCAGCTCTCCGCGTTCTTCCATCGCGGCTTCTGGCAGTGCATGGATACCCTGCGCGACAAGAACGTGCTGGAAGACCATTGGAGCTCCGCAGCGCCCCCCTGGAAGCTCTGGGATTAGCTCGATCCCATATCCAACCATCGACCGATGGTCGGTCCTGTTGGTGGGCTGCGCCGGGCTGCGGAACTCGCGGGACTGGTATCGAGCTTCATAAGGCCCGGCTAAACAGCGGTTACGAGAGCCAGACAGACTGCACGCTCGAACAGTCCTCGCCCTTGCTCGCTCCACCAACAGGACCAGCCGGTTTGAGAACCCTGTTTCCGGCTGGATCTAGCTCGGCAGAGATCGATAGCGGTCGATCTGGCCTTCGGTGAATTCTCGTACGTCATTGCCGTCGCGGTAGGCACGAAACCACTCGACGATCCAATCGAGGGTTTCGGGCAAAGCGAGGCGGGCCGACCAGCCTAGCCCGCGGTGGGCCTTGCTCGGATCGAGCCGCAGGAGGTGGTGCTCGTGGGGGTGCGGGCCGGGATCGATCTCGACCTGGATGGGCTCGTCCCACCGTTCCAGGATGCGCTCGACCATAGCGCCGACCGGCAGGGGGTCCTCGTCGGCCGGGCCGAAGTTCCAGGCTTCGCTGAAGCGTGCGCCATCGTTCCACAGGTGCTCGGCCAGGGTGAGGTAGCCACTCACCGGATCGAGCACATGCTGCCAAGGTCGGGTCGCCTTGGGGTTGCGGATGGACAGCGGTCGGCGTTCGAGGACTGAGCGCATGATGTCCGGCACCAGGCGATCCTTGCCCCAGTCACCGCCGCCGACGACATTGCCGCCGCGTGCGGTAGCGAGGGCGACTGGGCGCTCTGCTCCGGCCAGGAACGAGTCGCGATAGGACCGGGCGACGAGCTCGGCGCAAGCCTTGCTGCTCGAGTAGGGATCGCGGCCGCCAAGGGCATCGTCCTCGCGGTAGCCGCGCTCGATCTCGCGGTTGTCGTAGCATTTGTCACTGGTGACCACCACCACAGTCCGCACGCTGGGCGTTGCCCGGACCGCTTCGAGTACGTTGACCGTGCCCATCACATTGGTGGAGTAGGTGTCGGCCGGATCGTCGTAGCTGGCCCGAACGATCGCCTGCGCCGCCAGATGCAGAACGATCTCCGGCTCGTGCTCGGCGAGCAAAGCGCGCAGATTCGCCAGATCGCGGATGTCGCCAAAGATCGACGTTATACCTTCGGCCACCCGAGCAATCTCGAACAGGCTCGGCTCGGTGGCCGGCGGCAAGGCGTACCCAACCACCTGCGCCCCAGCCTTCTGCAGCCACAGAGCCAACCAGGCGCCCTTGAAGCCTGTATGGCCGGTTAGCAGAACTCTCTTGTCTTGCCAGAAAGTACTCACTTGGTCTCCGAAGCTCGTGCACTCGATGCCGCTACGGTGTAGCGATCAGCTCACCTCGGGATGCGCCGTCGCTCCCGTTCGCGCTAGACTACACCTACGGAAGCGCTCAGGGGCTGGTGCCTCTCGCGGTCTTCAAAACCGTTGTCCCGTGCCGGGTTCGGTTCGGGGGGTGGGTTCGATTCCCATGCGTTTCCGCCATCTGCGCTACTTTCAATCCTCGCCGATCAAACCCGGCCAGTTGGCCAGTGGCAGGATCTCGCATGGGGCGCCGGCGGGCGCCGGGGCGGCGTTGGGGCGGATGCGCACCAGCGCGGTTCCGCAGCCGTAGGAAACGACGTCGTGGGAGCCGGTGGGTGGGTAGGGAATGGCCCGTAGACGCCCTTCAGTGAAGATCACTTCCGCCGGCAGAAAGCGATCACGCCCCTTGCTGCCTGGCAGGGGCTGAGCGAGCTCGGCTTGCAGGGCGCCGGACCAGAGTAGACCGGGCACCCCTTGCAGTCGATCCAGGACGGGCTTGACGAAGAGCCAATAGGTGACCATGACTGAGGCGGGATTGCCGGGCAAGCCAAAGACCCAGCCGCCGGTGTGGCGCGCGGCGACCAGGGGTTTGCCGGGCTGGATGGCGACGCGGTCGAAGAGCTGCTCGCACCCGAGCTCGGCGAGGACGTCTTCTACCAGGTCGTACTCGCCCATCGACACGCCGCCGCAGAGCAGTAGAACGTCGGACCGCAGACCCATCTCGATGCGCTCGCGTAGGGCGTCCGCCCGGTCGGGCGCGGTACCGAGGGAGCGGAAGTCGAGTCCCGACACCTGACCGGCGGCGAGCAGGAAGCTGGTGTTCGAATCGCGCAGCTGGCCGGCACCTGGCTCGACCTCGGGCGGCACCAGCTCGTCGCCGGTGGTCATCACCGCCACATCGGGGGCGCTGTGGGTCGGCACGGTGGCGTAGCCGTGAGAGGCCAGGAGTGAGATCGCACCGGGGGTCAGCAAGGACCCGGCTGGCAGCAGCTGGGCGCCGCGGCGCACGACCTCACCGCCGCGGCGGATATGGGCGCCGGACTGGGGCGCGATGTCGAACACCACCGTGTCGTCGCCGCCATCGGTCACTTCGACCGGAATCACCCGATCGCCGCCTTGCGGGACGACCGCGCCGGTCATGATTTTGGCTGCCTCGCCGGGCCGCAGCTCGATCTCGAGCGGTTTACCGGCCGCCGCCGTGGCAACCACGGGCAGCGCTTGCCCCGCTTGGGCGTCGCCGGCGCAGACATAGCCGTCCATCGCCGAAACATCGGCCTGGGGCATGTCGACGGTTGCGGTGAGCGCCCTCGCCAGGGTTCGTCCGACTGCTTCCTGGCGCGGCGTCTCGGCCACGCCTAGGGGCTGCAGGTACTTCTCGATCGTGCTCCAGGCGTCTTCCGGTGACAGCATGCTCGACTCCGGTGGTATACTCTCGGCCTCGGTCGAGCCAGAGTCTATTCCGAAAAGGCGTCGATTCACGGTAGTCGGCCGCATATCGCGTCCTGTCTACCGGTGATGCTGACCCTGCGGGATCGGTCCACGGTTCCGCCACCTTCCGACCGCCTAAGCCGATCGTCCCGACTCCGCCCATCGCCATGGGAAAGACTTTTCAGTATCGAGAGACGCTCGAAGACACGGCGCTCTCGGAGATGTTCTCGACCATTTACCGGCACAAGGTACCGGGAATGATCGAGCTCTCGCGTGACGACATCGTCAAGCGGATCTTCATCAACGAGGGCAATGTGATCCATGCCTCGTCGAATGACCGGGCGGATCGGCTAGGGGCCCACCTCTACCGTATCGGCAAGTTGACCCGCAAGCAGCTGGTCGAGACGATGCGGCATCGACAGGAATCGGGCAAGCGCCACGGGCAGTTGTTGATCGAAGAGAAGCTGCTCTCGCCCGGTGAGCTCTACGAAGCCATCCGCAGTCAGATGGAATCGATCGTTTGGAGCGTCTTTTCGTGGCAGCGTGGAGAAGTGACCTTTCGCATTGGCGAGTTCCAAGAACCGATCATGATCAAGATCCACCTGCCGATGCGGCAAGCGATCGTGCGCGGGATCAAGAAAGTGCCGGATACGAAGTCCCTCGTTGCACGATTGGGGCGCAAGAGCACGGTCTTCAAGCCTTCCTACTGCACCGAGGACCTGATCGAGGTTGCCTTAGGTAGCAAAGAATACGAGCTGCTTTGCCTCGTCAATGGCCAGCGGCCTCTGTTCGAGATCTGTACTCGGGGCCCCTATAGCGTGTCCGAGAACGCACGTCTGCTCTATGCCTATCGGATCCTCCACCTGATCGAGAAAGTCGATGATGGCGGGACGAGCCCGACGGGCTCGGTGATGATCCGCATGTGAAAGATGTTTCGTATTGAACACCGTCTTCCAGCTCGCTACCGAGACCTGCCTCACGAAGCACTGACTTAGGAACCGTCTCGCGGCCAGCCGGTCTGACAGAAACGACTCGAGCGAAGAGAAATGCCACTTTACGAATACCAATGCCAGAGTTGCGGCAACGTTTCCGAGGTGATGCAACGGATGAGCGATCCGCCGCTTTCGACCTGTGAGGAATGCGGCGGTGAGCTCAAGAAGTTACTTTCTGCGCCCGCCTTTCAATTCAAAGGTAGTGGTTGGTACGTCACCGACTATGCCGACAAAGGCAAAGGCTCGGCTGACCAGAAAAGCTCGGATTCCAAGGGCAACCAAGGCAAGGACGCTGCATCGGATAGCTCGGGCTCTACGAGTAGTGAGAAAAGCTCCGATTCGTCCAGCTCGGCCAAAGGCTCCAAATCCGGCGGCGGAAAGTCCTCCTCGGAAAGCGGCTCCTCGAGCTGAAGCCCTTTTCGAAACGATTCGAGGTTACCGCGCTCGTAGAGTAGATAAGTGCTCGGATCGCGGAATGTGTGGACGAGCAAGTAGCCGTGCTCGGTCAGCCCCTCGTCTTCGCCTTGCGGAATCAGCACCAAGTCCGGCTGATACAAGCGCATGACCTCTGCCATCGGGGTGTGGTTCGAGCTGTCGTAGTAATAGAGCCCGCGGGTGACCAAGCCGGCGTGATCGATCATGCGCATGTTCGTCTCATAGCCGAGGATGCCGATCGAAGGCTGCAGTAGGCTGGTCTCGTCATCATAGTGGCTGTCCAGCCATGCCGCCATGTCGTACAGCTGTCGTGAGTGAGGATCTAGCCGGAAGGTGTGGGCCGAAGCTCGTGCGAGATGGAGCACGGCGAGCCCAAGGGCCACCATCTGAACGGTCGCTAGGAGCGAGCGAGCGACAGGCTGCTTGCCCCGGGCGACCTTCGTGGCCCAGTGGATGCCAAGCTTGAATATCTCGAATAATCCCACCAGGAAGAGGATCGTCAGGATGGGGTTCAGAGTGTAATAGTGCCAACGGAATCCCGGGTCAGGGCCCAGAAACGCGTAGATCACGACTTGCAAGGCGCCGTAGGCGATCAGCACCATGTTTCTCCATCCGACGCGTGCCAAGCTCCAGGCGCCGACGGCAGCGAGGACCGGGAAGCCTCCGCCCAACAAAATCTTGGCCCCCTCTCCGAGACGGAAGACGCCGGCCAGCGCGGCGAAGTACTCCTGGTAGTAGTCGAAGACGACGCGGATGTAAGCGATGGCTGGGTAGTAGCCTTCTTTGGCGCCGAGGGAGCTGGGTAGGATCGACTGAAAGTAAAGCATAGAAAAAGCGAGCCAAGGCGTCACCACGGCGAAAAAGGCGAGGGTCAAACGGAAGGGTAACCGGCGGCGCTCGAACAACATGGCCAGCCCGATCAAGAGAGCGAGTAACGCGGCGTCGTAACGTGTCAGAAAAGCGACCCCCAAGACGACTCCCGTCCAGGTTTCTTTACGCTCCAGAAAGAGGTAGAAAGCGAGCAGAACGAGGAAGGCGAAGCAGTGGGTCTCCATACCGAAGTAGAGATAGTTGAAGTTCAGGTTGGTCAAGATCAACACCGCAGTAAGGAGGCCGAGCAGGGCGGAGTGGGTGCGCCGGACGATGCGGGCGGCAAGCCAGGCTTGTAGTACCAAGAACAGGACGCCGGCGACGTTTTGTACCGCCGGCGCGTGTTCGCCGCCAGCTAAGACGAAGAGGGTCGAAAGCAGGGTGTAGAGGGGCGTCGTCACGCCCATGATGGGCTCACCCAGGTTGTAGACGAAGCCATGGCCGGCGACGAGATTTCGTGCATAGCGCAGCACGATCAGCGCGTCCTCGAAGCGCAGCGGAATAGCGATGTTGTTCGAGATCTGCCAGATGAACGGCAGCGAGCAGAGCCCGAAGATCAGGTCGTAGTAGCGCTGTAAGCTGGCGCCGGCTTTCTCCAGTCCCGCTCGTAGCGGTTCGCCTAGTCGATCCATGCTCGGGGCGTTCGGTTAGTGCACCAGTCCGTAAATGCGGTCCCGTCTCAGCCGCAATGCATCCGCGTCCGCTGCGTTACGCTCCCTGCGCCGTTTCCCCACGATGCCTCGCTCGCAAGCCTTGCGGACGCGGCGCCTCACAGCTGAATACGCAACCATGTTTACGGACTGGTGCACTTAGTCACCGGTGATCTCGAGCTTCTTGGCGTAATAGCGGAACGATCGAAAAGAGATATTCAGTAGCTCGGCGGCCTGAGTCTGCACACCGTCGGCACGCTCCAGCGCTTGCTTCATCAACTCACTGCGGATGTTGTCGAGATAGGCTTCGAGATCGATGCCGTCCTTCGGCAAGCTGATCGTAGCCGTGGGCCGGTCAGCGATGGATCGGATCTGCTGCGGCAGGTCTTCCGGGCTGAGGTGGTCTTCAGTCGAGAGGGCGAGGGCGCGTTCGATCGTGTTTTCGAGCTCACGGACGTTCCCCGGCCAATGGTAGTTCTCCAGCAGCTCGAGCGCTTCGTTGTCGACTTGCCGCGGCACGAGGCCGAGCTCGGAGCTGTACTTCTTGATGAAGAACTCCGCCAGAGGAGCGATATCTTCCTGCCGTTCGCGCAGAGGCGGCAGATTGATCGGGATCACATTGATGCGATAGAAGAGGTCTTCGCGGAACTCGCCCGTGGCGATACTCTGCCTGAGATCGCGGTTGGTGGCGGCGATGATGCGCACATCGACCGCTTCCTCCCGATTGCCGCCGACGCGCCGGATGCGCTTGTCTTGCAGGACCCGCAGCAGCTTGACCTGCATCGGCGGCGTCATCTCGCCGATCTCGTCCAAGAAGAGGCTTCCTTTCTCCGCCTCCTGGAACAGCCCCTTCTTTTCCCGCACTGCGCCGGTGAAGGCGCCGCGTTCGTGGCCGAAGAGCTCGCTCTCGAGCAGGTTCTCGGGCATCGCACCGCAGTTGATCGAAAGAAAGTGGTGGCGCGAGCGTGGTCCGGAATAGTGGATGGCTCGCGCGATGAGTTCCTTACCAGTGCCGCTTTCGCCCGAGACCAGAACCGTCGACATCGTCTTGGCTACGCGCTCGATCAGAGAGAAGATCTGCTGCATGCTCGGGCTGCGGCCGATGATGTTGGAGAACTGGTACTTGCGCTCCAGCTCGCCGCGCAGATAGACGTTCTCCTCTTCGAGGCCAGTCTTCTCGAGCGCCCCCGCCGCGACGACGGTGAGCTCTTCGACATTGAAGGGTTTGGAGATGTAGTTGTAGGCGCCGAGCTTCATCGCCTCGATCGCCGATTGATTCGAAGCGTAGGCGGTCATCATGATCACCGCCGTGGTCGGCCGCTTCTCTTTGATCTCCTTGAGCAGCTCGAGCCCGTTGCCGTCGGGCATCAGAATGTCGCACAGGACGAGATCGAAGGTCCGTTCGCCGAGCTGCCCACGCGCCTCTTCGACCGAGTTGGCCGTGCGCACGTCGTAGCCTTCTTTCTCGAAAAGCAGGCGCAGGAAATCGGCCAGGCTCTCTTCGTCGTCGACCACTAACAGACGCGTTTTCATGCTTCGATCTCCGGTGGGATTTCCTCAGGCGCTCCGATCGGAAGCTCGACGGTGATCCGTGAGCCCTTGTTGGGCTCGCTCTCGACCCGGATATTGCCCCCGTGCTCTTTGACGATCCGGTAGACGATCGCCATGCCGAGACCGGTGCCGCCACCGAAGAAAGACTTGAAAGGATGAAAGAGGCGTCCACGCTCCTCTTCGGTCATGCCGATACCCGTATCCAGAAACTCCATATGATAGTACTCGTTTTCGATCCGACCGCTGATCGTCAGCTGGCCACCATTGGGCATAGCTTGCAGGGCGTTGCGGGCCAGGTTCCAGAAGATCTGACTGATCTGATCGAAATCGGCTCGGATCATGGCCGAATCCGGCAGCACGTCGGCGGCGATTGCATGACCCGTCTGTACGTCGCCACTATGACTCAGTAGTTGCGTGTCTTCGACCAGCATCGCGGCAATGTCGAACACGGCCGGGTTGCGCTCGCTGGGTTTGGCGAACTGGAGAAAGGCCTTGACCGTCCGATCCAAACGGTGGCTTTCTTTGAGAATGATGTCCGCCAGCTTGGTCCGAGACGCGTCCCCCTGCAATCCTGCAGCGAGCATCTGGACCGAACCGGAGATAGCGGCCAGGGGATTACCGACTTCGTGCGCCAGACCGGCAGCCATTTGGCCCATGGCCGCCATGCGGTCTTGAACCTGCAACTGCTGTTGCAGCTCGTGCCACTCCGACAAGTCCTGGAACAGCAAGATGTACCCCTGTAGGTTCCCTTCTGTGTCGCGCAACTGGGTCAGGGTATAGCCAACATGGATCTCTGTGCCGTCGCCTCGCAAGCACTCGCCTTCGGAGCGCACGATGTTCCTCTCACCCAGCCCGACGTAGTGCGCGAACTGTTCAGCCGTGAGGATGCCACTCTTTTCGATCGAGTCGCCGATGAGCTCGGCCTCTGAGCGACCCAGAATCTCTTCGCCGGAGCGGTTGAGGTTGAGAATTCGAGTATCGATATCGGTGATCAGAAGGCCGCTCGACATCGATTGGATGACGTCGCCATAGAGTCCCTGGAGGTAGGTCAGATCGAGCTGGTTCTTGCGCAGCTGCTCTTCGGATCGAGCCGCGTCGCGCGCCAGGTAGGACGTCAGGATGGCGACGCCGTAGAAGCCGATGACGTGCACGATCAGGTTGTAGGACAGCTCGAACATCGGCCCCGGCTCTTCCGGCAGCGAAGGAAGGGGTGTCCGCAAGTCGAAGAGTAGCCTGATCCAGCCGAAGACGACAGAAAGGTAGAGCAGGTAGGCCAGCCCGGCGACGATCAAGACACCAGTGCGATTGAGAAAAACGGCCGCGACGCTGATGATGAAGATGTACAAGATCGAGAAGCTCATCGCTTCGAGCTTGTCGATCAGCAGGGTGATGAAAATCAGGTCGCCACAGAGCTGAATGTAGGCCTGGGCCTCCGGTCGCGTGCGCAGCACGCGTAGCAGCACGATGTAGAGCAGGCTCTGCACCGAAGCCATGGCGATGAAGAACTGAAGCTTCGGGTCGGTGACCTGGTCCGGGTTGTAGAGCAGGTACGGCACCGTGACACTGGCAACCACCAGCATGCGAACGGCGATCAACGACAACAGACGTGACGTCTGCTCGGGCGACGCCATGCCGAGGCGCGGGTAGCCGGTCAGCCGGCTGCCGAGACGCGGTGGGGAGCTTGACATGGGTTCGCGAGTCAGGGGTCAGACAAACCAAAAGGGCGCCCGGCTCATGCCGAGGCGCCCGCCTCCTGGTCGATTCGCCGCCTCCTAGTCGATTCGCCGCCTCCTGGTCGGTCCGGCGATCGGCGTTGCCGACCGGCTGATCGGCGCTAGCCGATCTTGGAGAAGAGCGAGAACATCGGCAGGTACATCGCGATCACGATCGTACCGATGACGACGCCGAGAAAGACGATCATGATCGGCTCGATCAACTTCATCAAACCGCTCACCGCGGTATCGACCTCATCCTCGTAGAAATCAGCGATTTTCGACAGCATCTGATCGAGCGCACCGGTCTGCTCGCCGACCGAGATCATCTGGCAGACCATCGTTGGGTAGACCTTCGTTTCCTGCAGCGGCGCGCTGATCGTCTTACCTTCTTCGACGCTCTTGCGAACGCTCATGATCGAGTCTTCGACAATCGCGTTGCCCGAAGTACGGGCGGTGATCTCGAGGCCGTCCAGGATCGGCACGCCGGAAGAAGTCAGGGTTGCCAGGGTGCGACAGAAGCGGGCGATCGAGATCTTGAGCAGCAGTCCACCGATGATCGGAATGGCGAGCTGGATTCGGTCCAGGATGCGCCGTCCACGGTAGGTCTTGTGCCATTCGCGGATCGCAACAGAGGCCAAGATGATCAGCGCGATGATCCACAGACCGTAGGCGCCGACGATATTACTTGCATCCACCACCAACCGCGTCAGATAGGGCAGTTGGGCGCCCATGCCGGCGAAGAGCTGGGCGAAGACCGGGATGACGCGCCACAAGATGATGTAGACCACCGCGGCTGCGATGAGGATCACCGCCACCGGATAGGTCAGGGCGCTCTTGACCTGATTCTTCAACTTGACGGCTTTTTCGATGTAGACCGACAGCCGTTGCAAAATGATGTCGAGGATACCGCCGGCCTCGCCCGCGGCGATCATGTTGACGTAGAGGTTGTCGAACGCATTGGGGTGGCGCTTCATCGCCTCGGCCAGCGAGGTGCCGCTCTCGACATCGGAGCGCACCGCCTCGATCACCGCCTTGAAGACTTTGTGGTCTTCCTGGCCGCCGAGGATCTCCAGGCACTGGACGAGCGGTAAGCCGGCGTCGAGCATGACGGAGAACTGGCGAGTGAAGATCGACAGCTTGGCGGAGTTGATCTTGCCGCCCAGCTTGGGTAGCAATGGGATCCGCGTGTCTTTCGCCCGCAGGGACGTGACGTTGATCTGTTGGCGTCTAAGGATCGCGGCCGCAGCGTCCTTGGAGTCGGCGATCAGTACACCTTCCTCGACCTTGCCGGTGCGGCTACGCCCTTTCCACATGAAGTTCGGCATCGATTTATCTCCTTGCCGGGGCTCCCGTTTGCAGGCTGGGATTGAGCGCGGCGGGGCCGCGAGAAATCATCTCTTGCAGCTCCTCCGGTAGGGACGATCGCCCGAGAGCAGTCTGTAGGGTGATCGCCCGCTTGAAATAGAGGGAGGCCAGACTCTGGTTGAACGTCTGCATGCCGTGCTTGGCTTGTCCGGTCTGCATCATGCCGTAGATCTGGTGCACCTTGTCCTCCCGGATCAGGTTGCGAATCGCCGAGCTCGGGATGAGGATTTCCATCGACAGCGCCCGCCCCTTGCCGTTCGCCTTGGGCAGCAAAGCCTGGCAGACGATGCCCTCCAGGACCAGCGACAGCTGGGCACGGACCTGTGATTGTTGGTGGGCCGGGAAGACGTCGATGATCCGGTTGATGGTCTGCGCGGCCGAATTGGTGTGCAACGTACCGAAGGTCAAGTGGCCGGTCTCGGCGATACGCAGCGCCGACTCGACCGTCTCGAGATCGCGCATCTCACCGATCAACACCACGTCGGGGTCCTGGCGCAGGGCAGCGCGCAAAGCTCCTGAGAAGCTGTGGGTGTCCGCATGGAGCTCGCGCTGGTTGACCAGGCAATTCTGGTGCGAGTGGAGGTATTCGACCGGATCCTCGATCGTCAGTATGTGCTCGTGGCGCTCACGGTTGATCTTGTCGATCATCGCCGCCAGGGTCGTCGACTTACCGGAGCCGGTCGGGCCGGTGACCAGGATCAGCCCGCGGGGCTTCTCCGACAGCTTTTCGATGATCGAAGGCAGACCGAGGTCGCGAAACGTCCGGATCTCGTAGGGGATGGTCCGGAAGACGGCCGCGACTGCCCCTCGTTGGTGGTAGACGTTGGCACGGAAGCGAGACAACCCTTTGATGCCAAACGAAAAGTCGAGCTCGAGATCTTCTTCCAGCCGATGCTTCTGGATGTCGGTGAGAATGGAGTAGGCGACTTGCTTGGTTTCGGTCGGCGTCAGCGGGGGCACATTGAGCGGTCGTAGCTTGCCGTCGACACGGATCTGAGGCGGCGAATTTGTCGTGACGTGCAAATCCGAGCCGCCTTGCTCGACCATGCTCTTGAGGAGGGCATTGAGTGTGGGTGCCACGCGCTGAGGTCTCCCTGAAGTTTTCCCTGATCCGCCAAATTGAAGCTTTGCTATTCAAGTGTACAAGATCGTCTCCTGAGGCTCAAACCGTCGGACCAGCCGGTGGTGAAAGTCAGCCGCAGGCGAGACCTAGCCCGCCGGATATGCCGGGTCGTTTGTCCCTCGAGGTGGGATATGGTTGCGGAGATGACGGACTTCCACGAAGAAGACGATGTCGGCAAGGTCTACGACAGCCGCTTGATGCGCCGGCTGTTGACCTATGTCGCGCCCTATCGCGGCATGGCTGCTGCGGCCGTCGTGCTGATCCTGCTCTCCGCCCTGTTACAGCTCGTGGGTCCCCTGGTGACCGCCGTTACCCTCGATCTGTTCATCCAACCGGTGGAACACAGCTCGGCGCAGTCCGGCGTCAGCCAGTGGGTCGCTGCGTGGATGGCCGATCAGGGCATGACGGTCGCTCCGACCGCCGGCGTTGCAGCAATGGCCCTGATCTTCCTGGCGTCCCTGGTTCTGACCTTCGTCGTCATCTTCGTCCAGGGCTACCTGATGCAGATGTTGGGGCAGTACATCATGTTCGATCTGCGGCGTCAGATCTTCGCCAAGCTGCAGCAGCTTCCGGTGGCCTATCTCGACCGGCATCCGATCGGCCGCCTGGTCACCCGTGCCACCACGGACGTCGCGGCGCTCAACGAGCTCTTTGCTGCCGGGCTGGTGTCGATCTTTGGTGACATCGGACTGTTGGTCGGTATCGCGGCGGTGCTTTTCGCCCTCAATTGGAAACTGGCCCTGGTCAGCTTCGCCATTCTGCCACTGCTTCTGGGCTTGAGCTTTTGGTTCAAGACGCGGGCGCGACGGAGCTACCGCGAGGTGCGGGTCAAGATCGCGCGGATCGGTGCCTTTCTGCAAGAGCACGTCACCGGCATGTCGGTGGTGCAGCTCTTCGGCCGTGAAGAGCCTGCCTTCGCCGAGTTCTCTGAATCCAATGCCGAGCATCGTGATGCCAACGTGCGGGCTATCTTCTACTACGCGGTCTACTACCCGGCCGTAGAGCTGATCACCGCCATCGGTCTGGGGTTGATCGTGTGGTACGGCGGCGGTGAGATCCTGCGGGCGTCGCTTTCCTTGGGGGCTCTGGTCGCCTTCTTGCAGTTCGCCAGGCGCTTCTATCAGCCGTTGGCTGATCTGTCCGAGAAGTACAACATCCTGCAAGGCGCGATGGCGAGCTCCGAACGCATCTTCGAGTTGCTCGACACCGAGATCAGTATCACTTCGCCCGCCGAGCCCTACCGTCCGCTCGAGCTGCGCGGTGAGCTCGAGCTGGAGCACGTGCGATTCGCCTACAAGGCTGGCGAGCCGGTTCTGGACGATGTGTCGTTTCGGGTCCGGGCCGGCGAGACGGTAGCCATCGTCGGTCATACCGGCGCGGGCAAGAGCACCCTGGTCAATCTCTTACAGCGGTTCTACGACGTCGACTCGGGACGTATTTTGGTAGATGGGATCGACGTGCGAGACTGGGATCTCGAGACCATGCGCCGCGGTTTTGCCATGGTGCTGCAGGATGTGTTCCTCTTTTCGGGCGACATCCGCGCCAACATTGGCCTGGGTGAGGCTTCGATCGACGACGAGGCGCTGCGTCGAGCCGCGGCAGAAGTGCATGCGCTGGATTTCATCGAACGGTTGCCGCAAGGGTTCGACACTCCGGTCCGGGAGCGTGGTGCCGGCCTTTCGGTCGGCCAAAAGCAACTCATCGCCTTTGCCCGGGCGCTGGCCTACGATCCACGGATCATGATCCTCGACGAGGCGACGTCGTCGATCGACACCGAGACCGAGCAGGCGATCCAGCTGGCCCTCGACCGGCTCCTCGTCGGCCGCACGAGCATCGTCATTGCCCATCGCCTGTCGACCATCCAGCGCGCCGACCGTATCCTCGTTCTGCACAAAGGCGTCTTGCGCGAGCAAGGCACGCATCAGGAGCTGCTGGCGGCGCGCGGGATCTATCACAAGCTTTATCTGTTGCAGTTTCAAGGTCAACAGGACGTGCTGGCGGAGGCGCAGGCGGTTGGGCAGTCATGAGCTGGTGCCTCTTGCCGGATGGGCCTGGAGCCTGCTGACGGCTGCTCGAGGCTCGCTCTTCTAGGTGCCGCCGAGGGCCGGTTCTCATCCGGTGATCGCTGGACAGAGGATTTGTCATCTGTCGCAGGTCGTTATGCTGCTCGCAACACACGGGGTCTACACTGCTGGCAGAAAGATGGCCTCGACTGGCTGCGGCCCTACTTTTCGATCACAATGACGACCCCCGACGCCTCCGCTCATCGAGACCAAGCTCCGCCCTGCCGGCTCGACCGGCGAATCCGGTCTCGAATATGAGAAAATAGAGGGTGGCGATACGAGATTCTTCCATGGCATACAGGCTTCTCGCCCGATTCGACGACCAGACCATCCGAGCGACCCTCCATCGGGGCCGCAACACCATCGGCTCCGATCCCACTTGCGAGGTGTGTCTGCCGAATGCGACCGTCTCGCGCCGACACGCGGTGGTCACGGTCACGAATACCGGCATCGAGCTCGAGGACCTGGGCTCGACCAATGGGACCCTCTTGCGATCCCAGCGGATCGAGCGATCGTCGCTCGAAGTCGGCGATATCTTCCTGATCGGCCGGGTGGTGGTGATCCTCGAGGAACTGGCCGACGACGACCTCGAAGTCGGTATCGTGGTTCCACGGGAGAGTTTCGACGCCAGCGGCTCGGTGGCGTTCGAGATCGGTGAGCTGACCGAGTCTTTCAGCCCGCTCGATCGATTCGCTCTCGATCACTTACCGCGGCTGCTGGACCAGCTCTGTGGTGGTGACACCAACCGGCAGCGCCTGGCGCAGCTCGTCGGCTACTCGTTGTTCGAGACCATGCCTGTGACCCGGGTCGAGATCGCCGAAACCGGCAGCGACGAGAAGGGTGTGCTCTACTCGGCTGAAAGACCGGTCGAGGAGCAGAGCGACTCGCATTGGGTCGAAGCCGCCAACCAGAACTGCCAAGTGCGGGCGTTGTTCGATCGACCGAGCGCAGGTGAGCACTACCGGCCGGTGGTGGACTCGGCCCTGTTGCTCCTCACCCTGGCGCAGCGCGACGACAAACCCGCTGCGGCGGTGCCCAAGGCGCCGGCACCCGATATCCGGCCGCAGCCTCCATCGGTCGACGGTGCGGTGCAGCGTATCTACGATCAAGCCGAGCGCGTCGCCCGCGGCGATGTCGGTGTCCTGATCTACGGTGAGTCGGGCACCGGTAAAGAAGTCTTGGCGAGCTTCATCCACACGGCCTCGCCCCGCACCTCGCAGCCGTTGGTGACGATCAACTGCGCGTCGCTGCCGCGGGACCTGCTCGAGGCGGAGCTCTTCGGCGTCGAGAAGGGCGTCGCCACCGGCGTCGAGGCGCGGGCCGGCAAGTTCGAAGCGGCCGATCAAGGC
The DNA here is from genome assembly GCA_039029035.1 of Acidobacteriota bacterium. GTDB lineage: Bacteria > Acidobacteriota > Thermoanaerobaculia > Multivoradales > J023 > JAAELT01. The sequence goes on from JBCCGX010000019.1 coordinate 15,354, forward strand.
ACGCTCTTTCTGGATGAGATCGGCGACATGGCGCCGGAGACCCAGGCCAAGATCCTGCGGGTGCTGCAGGAGAAAGAAGTTTTTCGCATCGGTGGCCACACACCGCGCCCGGCGCGCGCCCGGATCGTCGCCGCGACCAATCGACCGATCCACAAGATGCTGGCGGAAGGGACCTTCCGCACCGATCTCTACCACCGTATCGCGACCTGGGAAGTCGAGCTGCCGCCGCTGCGCCGGCGACGGTCCGACATCCCCAATCTGGCGGCCTACTTCCTGACCCGCGAGGCACAGCGCTACGGCACCCGGGTGCGCGGCATCTCCCGGGCGGCTTTGCGAGCCCTGCGCCGCTACCGCTGGCCGGGCAACATCCGGCAGCTCAAGAACGAGATCTCTCGCGCGGTCCTCTTCCTTGAAGATCGCGAGCTGCTCGATACCGGTCGTCTGAGCGACGCCATTCGCGGCGATGAGCAAGCCAAAGCCGGCCTGTCTCTGGCGAAGATTCTGGAAGCGGTGGAGCGTGAGGAGATCGTGGCTGCTCTCGATGCCTGCGGCGGCGACACCACCGCCACCGCTGAGCGCCTCCAGGTCAGCCGCCCGACCCTCTACCGGCGGATCAAGAGCCTCAAGATCGATTCGCCGAAGTGATCAGGGCGCGAGTCCGGGCGGCAAGCCGCGCCGTCAGAATCGAACGGTCAACCCGTCCTCACCGTGCTCGATGGCCGGCTCACCGTCCTGGCGTAGATCGAAAACCAGACGCGCGATCGGCTCGGGCTCGGCCTGGTACTGGCCGATACGAATTCGCTCCACCGATCCGTCGGCGATCTCGATCGCCGAGCGCGGATTGGCCTTGACCACGCCCAGCAGATCGATGACGAAACGATCCGGTGAGCGGAGCCGCGACGTCGCGACGCTGAACTCACCGCCGACCCGTACGATGAAAGAGTCGCCGGTGGCTCCATCGTTCGTTTGAATCGCCAGCAGGCGCCCGTCGATCGGTGCGGGCGAGGAGGTGGCCTCTGGTTGAGGCGCAGTGGGGGGCTTGACGGTATGGCTCGCCACGGTTAGCTCTGCCGATTCGGTCTGTTGGGTCGCGAGCTGCGGCAGCGACTCGCTATCGGTGGGCGGCGACATCTGCGGTGATCTCGGCGCTGCTGCCGGACCCTCGACGTCCAAGGTCCGAACGCGCATGCCGTCGACCACCGTGTCGAGCGGCGAGACGCACACCCGCTCCCCAGCCAAGAGGCCGTCGCCCACCACCACCATCTCGCGGTCGACCCGCACCACTTCGACGTCGCGGATCCGCAGGCGATCCTCCTCGTCGACTACCAGCGCTTGGCTCTCGCCGCGCAAGGCAGAGCGCGGTAGCAGGAATCCGGAGACGGTGCGACCGGCGATCTCGGCGTCGACAAAGAGACCGACTGCGAGAGGTGTCTTGCCGGGTTGCCGGCGCCCATACGGGTCTTCGACCCGGACAACCAGGTTGAGCATCCGGCTACGGCGATCGAGCTCGCCTTCGGTGCGGACCACCTGCCCGTGCCAACGCTGTTGTCTGCCGGAAAAACGGGCGGAGAGAGTCGCATCGAGACCGGAGCCGCTCGTACCGTTACGAAAGGTCAAAGGCAGGTCGAGAAAGGCCAGCTGGCGGTCGGGCACCGGCAAGCGAACCTCGGCGTAGTCGATCGCGTGGATCGTCGCGACGGCCTGGCCCGGGGTCAGGTATTGACCGAGGTCGACCGCTTTGCTGTGCACACGGCCATCGAAGGGCGCGCGGATCTGGGTCCGCTCGAGCGCCAGCCGTGCCATGCCGAGCTCGGCTTCGGCCGCACGCAACATCGCCCGCGCTTCGGCCATCTGCGGTTCCCGCAGCACCAGAGGGTCGGGTGTGCCTTGCCCCAGCTCTTGCCATTCGGCCTCTGCGACCTGTGCTTCCGCCTGTTGCTGCGCCAGTCGTAGCTCGGCCTGGGCGACCAACGCCGAGGCGCGCTCGACCTCGAGCTCGTAGTCGCGCTGATCGAGTCGCACCAGCACTTCGCCGCGCTCGAAGAACTCACCGGCCTCGAAATGGGGCGAGGTGCTGACGACCTGGGCCGCGACCTGGGCCGCTAGAGTCGTCTCGGTGCGCGGTAGCACAGTGCCTTGGGCGCTCACCCCGAGCGCCAAGGTTTCCTTGCGTGCCTGCACGACCCGAACCAAGGGATCTTCCAGCACCGGGCGAGTCGTTTCAACCGGCGTCTTGGATCGCACCAGCCCGACAGCCCCGAGGACCCCGACGATGACCAAGATGATGGGCGCCAGGATTTTACGCACGCCGAGGTGCTCCTCGATGGCTCGAGATACTCAAGTAGATGACTCCGGATCGCCCGCAGAAGGCGGGCACAAGGAATGCGAGTTGTAGGGTGACAAACCATTGTTACGGACCCCATTGCGATACTGCAAGGGAATCCTGGAGGATTCGTCTCGGGCCAGATGCTTCGCTCAGTGAAAACGTCTGACTCGCGGTGCAAGCTCCAACCCATGCCTCTGGCCCGGTCGCGCCATTACACGGTAAGAGTCCGTTGCCTGCCTCGCGGACCAGAGGTCAGATCGGGTGCCATCGATCGTCCGGCGTCGGCGCTGATGATCGACGTCAGCCCACCAAAGTGTGTTGGGGCGGACCGATCAGCCCACCGGGCGTCCCAAGGTAAGGGAGTACTTCACCTTGAACGGCTCGCCGGCGATGGTCGCGGGCTCGAAGCGCCAGGCGTCGACCTGCTGCCTAAGCTTGGCATCCAACTTCTCGGGCAGATCCTTGTTGATCGCCAGATCGTGCATCCTGCCGTCGCAGCCGATCGACCCCGAGATCTCGATCGGTCCCCACTGCTTGAGCTCGCGATGCGACAAGACCTGTCGCGAGGCGTCGAGCCGCTTCGGATGGACGATCGGCTGGTTGCCGCTCTTGGCCCGCGGCCGGCAGCCGTATTCGTCCGCGGACTCGGTTCCCGGCCCATCGGCGCCAGGCCTAGGCGCCTCGTCCACCTTCGCGCGACGGGCCGGGGCCGGGCCCGCGACCCCGCCGATCGTCCACGGATTGAGGGTCAAATTGTACGGTGACGCGACCGGTGTGCCGTCGACGTGCGCGGGCATGAAGCGCCATTTGCCAAGCATGCGACGCAACTCGGTCTCGAGCCTTTTGGGCACATCGTCCTTATTGAGTTCCAGGTCATAGACCTTGCCGTCACAGCCGACCATGACGGTAAACGTGATCGGCCCGACACGATTCCAGATCCGGAGGCTACGGGACGACACGTCCATCAGAGAGTCGATCTGGGTGGGGCCGGTCATGTCTTCGCCCTTTCGCCACCCCGGCCCGTCACAACCGTAGTTGGCGGCCGCGTCCTTCTTTCCGGCAGCGACAGCGGCTTGAGACAACAAGGCCAAACTCATCAAGACCAATCCCAACGGCACCCGTCTCATCATCGAATCTCCTTTAGCCAAGTCAAGATGACGGATGCCTAGCGGCTGTCGTATCGGCATCAGGCGCGGGTTTCGACGCGCCAAGCGCGGATCTTGATCGATCGAAGCCTAACACAGGCGTTCTCGAGCCCGCGCCGCGGCTCAACGCCTCAGGGGTGGTGCTAGGCCCTTCGCAGGGTGGCCCCGTGGAGCGCTGTCTAGGCGCTGTGTGCGATTTCGTCAGGGTTGAAGCTCGCCACCCCTGACGATCAGCGGTTTCGCCAGGCGCTTCACGCTTCCTGCGCGGCTCCTGCGATCGGCGTCGGCTCGCCGAAGAGGAGACGCTGGCAGAAGAGTTTGGTCTTCTCGAGAATGAAGTAGGCGACCGGGACGAGGATCAGTATGACGACAGTAGAGAACAGCACGCCGAAGGCCAGGGAGATCGCCATCGGGATCAGGAACTGAGCTTGCAAGCTGGTCTCGAGGAGCAGCGGCGTGAGGCCGGCGAAAGTCGTGAGCGACGTCAACAGGATCGGTCGGAAGCGTTTGGTGCCACCTTCCATGATGGCTTGCTCGAGCGGCGTTCCGGAGCGGTAGGCACGGTTGATGAAATCGACCAGCACCAGACTGTCGTTGACCACTACACCGGTCAGCGCCACCATGCCGAAGATCGACAGGATGGCGAGGTCGATGCCCATCAGCACGTGGCCCATGACCGCGGCGATCAGGCCGAACGGGATCGCCATCATGACGATCAGCGGTTGGGCGTAGGAGCGGAAAGGCACCGCCAGCAAGGTGTAGATCAGGAAGAGTGCCAAGGTGAAGCTCTGGCGCAGCCCGTCCAGCGTTTCGCGCTGCTCCTGTTGCTCGCCTTCCAGGGAGTAGGACAAGCCGCGATAGTCGGCGATCAGCCGCGGCATCACGTCGCGCTCGACCGCCGCCAGGATCTCGTTGGCGTTGGCCTTGGCCAGGTCGACATCGGCGGTGACGGAGACCGTCCGCTTGCGGTCCGTGCGGACGATCGAGGCGTAGCCCCGGCCGAGCTCCATCCGGCCGGCGACAGAGAAGGGGACCTCGTCGCCGTCCGGCGTGCGAATCCGCATCTGCTCCAGGTTGGCCAGGGAGCGCCGCTCCCCCGCGGGATAACGCACCATCACCTTGACTTCGTCGCGGCCGCGTTGAATGCGCTGCGCCTCCTCGCCGAAGAAGGCTTGGCGCACTTGCCGGGCGAGGGAGGCGAGCGAGATGCCGAGGGATTCCGCCTGCGGCGTGACCTCGAGCTTCACCTCTTGCTTGCCGGCTCGGAACGAGTCGGCGATGTCCTCGACGCCGGGGTACTGAGCCAGGGCTTGTTTGAGATCTTCCGCCGCTCGTTGTAACTGATCGAGGTTGGGGCCGGCGAGCTGGATGTTGACTGCCTCACCGGCGGTGAACAGGGACGCCACGTAAGTCAGCTCGACCGCTTCGGGAATCGGCTCGGTCAGATCTCGCCAGCGACGGGTGAGCTCGGTGGCCGAGACGTTGCGCTCCCCGGCCGGCGCCAGCTCGATGTTGATCTCGGCGAGATGCGACGAGGCGACCGTCTCGTTGAAAGCGAAACGGCTCTGGTTGGCTCGGAAGGGTTGGTTGCCCACCGTCGCCAAGACGTGTCGGAAGACGTCCTGTTGGCCGCTGTCGGCGAGCTCCTGCTCGAGCGTCCTGGCGCTGTGCTCTAGCTTGCGCAGGATGCGGGTCGTGGTCTCGACGGTGGTTCCCTGGGGCAGGGTCAGATAGGCCACCAGGTTCTCGGCCTCGACCGGCGGGAAGAAGGAGAACTTCACTCGGCCGCTGGCAAAGAGCCCCACCGTCAGCAACAGAACCGAGAGTGCGATGGCGACGGTGGCGTAGCGCCATTCGAGAGCGACTCTCAAGAGGGGGCGGTAGAGCCGATCGATGATCCAGTCGAGCATCCGGGACGTCGGCTGCTGCAAGCGTTCGGAAAAAGCGAGGAGTGGTGCCAGAGGCCGGGGTCGGTGATCGAGATGCTTGAGGTGCGCCGGCAGGATGAGCAACGCCTCGACCAGGGAGAACAGCAGAACACTGATCACGATCAGTGGGATGTTGCGCATGATCTTGGCGGTGGCGCCGCCGATCAAGAGCAGCGGGCCGAAGGCGGCGACGGTGGTGAGAATCGAGAAAACCACCGGCACCGACACCTCGCGGACGCCGTCGATCGCCGCCTCCAGGCCGGCCTTGCCCATCTCGAGATGGCGGTAGACATTCTCACCGACGACGATGGCATCATCGACGACGATGCCGAGCACGACGATGAAAGCGAAGAGAGAGATCATGTTGACGGTCAGATCGAGCGGCGGCATGAGCCAGAAGGCCCCCATGAACGACACCAGGATGCCGAGGGAGACCCAAAACGCGAGGCGCAGCCGCAAGAAGAGCGTGAGGACGATCATCACCAGCAACAGGCCGGCGCGACCGTTTCGCATCAAGGTGTCCAGGCGGCTTTCCAGCTGGAGTGATTCATCCTGCCAGATGGTCAGCGAGACACCTTCCGGCATGCGCTGACCGGCCTCTGCGACATAGGCCTTGGCCCGTTCCGCCAGTTGGGTGACGTCCTGGTCGCCCACCCGGTAGACCTGCACCAGGACGGCGGGATGGCCGTCGAAACGAGCCGCGACATCGGTGTCGGCGAAGCCGTCGACGACCTTCGCCACCTGGCCGAGGGTCAGGCGGGTCCCGTCGGGCCGGTTGAGCAGAACCAGGCGCTCGAAATCCTGCCCCCGATAGGCTTGCCCCTCGGTGCGCAGCAGGATCTCGCCCCCGTCGGTCTTGATCGAGCCGCCGGGCAGATCGAGAGAGGAGCGCCGTACGGCCTGGGCCACCTGATCGAAGGTCAGGCCGTGGCGGCGTAGGCTCTCTTCTGAGATTTCGATCGAGATCTCGTAGGGCCGGGCCACGGTCAGCTCCACCTGGGTGATGCCATCGATCGCCGACACTTCGTCCCGCACCTGCTCACCGAGGCGCCGCAGCGTGCGCTCGTCCGCATCGCCGGAGATGGCGATGGCGAGTACCACGCGGCGCAAGATCGCCTCTTGGATGATCGGCTTCTCGGTCTCTTCCGGAAACGTATCGATGGCGTCGACCCGGGTCTTGACGTCATCCAAGGCCTCACGGGTATCCACGCCATCGAGCAACTCGATGATGACCGTGCCGGCCCCTTCGGAGGCGGTCGAACGCACCCGCTTGACCGACTCGAGATCCGCTACTCGTTCTTCGATCCGGACACAAACCGCCTCTTCGACTTCTTCCGGCGCGGCGCCCAGGTAAGGCACTGTGACCGTGATGAGATCGACCGAGAACGACGGGAAGACCTCTTTGGTCACCTTCGCCGTCAGGCTCTGGAAGCCAGCGATGATGATCATCATCATCAACAGGTTCGCCGCAACGGTGTTGCGCGCGAACCAGGGGATGATGCCGTTCACGACCGGGGCTCCGTGTCTTCGGTTGCGCGGGTCGACTTCGCGGTGGTCGTCGTCTCGGTCGGCCCCGGGTCTTCGGTGGCTGTCAGGGTCCGCACTCGCATACCTTCGGTGGCGATGTCGAGGGGTGAGATGCATACCCGTTCGCCGTCCGAGAGGCCGGCCGAGATCACCGCCGCTTCACCCTGGAGTCGCCGGACTTCGACGTCGCGAAAACGCAGACGATCTTCATCGTCGGCCACCATGACTTGATAGGCGTCGCCGTTCGAGCGCAGCGCCGAACGTGGCAGTACGATCACGTTGGCGGCCGTCCGGCCACCGATCTCAGCCTCGACGAAGAGGCCGACCGCCAGCGGCGGCCGACTGGGATCGCCGCCGGAATCGTAAGGATTCTCGACCCGCGCGACGAGGTTGAGCATGCGGCTGCGGCTGTCGAGCTCGCCTTCGGTACGGACGATGCGGCCGCGCCAGCTGTGGCGCTCCTGTCCGAAGCGGGCCGACAGCACGGTCTCCGGACCGGGTCGATTGCGGCCGGTATCGCGGTGGGTGAACGGCAAGTCGAGGAAGATCAGCTGGTCGTCGGCCACCGGCAGACGTACCTCGGCGTAGTCGGTGGCGTGGATTTTGGCCAAGGGTGCTCCCGGTGTGAGGAACTGACCGAGATCGACCTGTTTCGTGCGTACCCGGCCGGCGAAGGGTGCCCGAATTTGGGTCCGTTCCAGATCGAGCTCGGCCTTCTCGAGCTCCGCTTCGGCGGCCTCCAGCGCTGCTCGTGCTTGGGCTACCTGGGGCTCTCGGGTCACCAGAGCCGAGGGCTCGCCTTCGCCCAGCTCCTGCCACTCCTCGATCGCCACCTCGGCCTCGGCTTCCTGCTGGACGACAACGAGCTTGGCCTGGGCGACCTGAGCCTTGGCGCGTCGCACCGCGACTTCGTAGTCGCGCGCGTCGAGAGTCGCCAAGATCTCGCCCTGATCGAAAAAGCCTCCGGTTTCGAAGTTAGGGGAGACCGAGGTCACCGTGCCGGCGACCTGGGCGATCAGTGTCGTCTCCGTGCGTGGAAGCACGGTGCCCTGGGCCAGCACGTCGAAATCGAGATCCTGGCTGGCGACCGCCATCACCCGTACCAGAGGGGCCAGCGGTTCGACGTCCTGAGTCTCGACTTGGGGTTTGGTCTGGACGAGCGCCCAGGTGGCGATAGCGCTAAGAAACACAATGAGGATGGGCAGAACCAGAGTCTTGAATTTCATCATGAGCCTCCCGCGGACTGCTCCGGGTCCGGCATCTCGAAGTCGCCCCCAAGTGCCAGGTGCAGATCGACCCGATGGGTCAAGAGAAGGGTGCGAACGGTGAGCAGACGGCTTTCTGAGACAAAGGCTAGGCGTTGGCTTTCGAGAATGGTCAGGTAGTCGCCCAAGCCGGCCAGGTAGCGGTCCTCAGCCAGCCGGGCGGCAGCTTTGGACTCGTCCGCTGCTGCGGCTTGTGCGGCTTCTTCGGCCGCCAGCAGGCGTTCCGCCGACAAAGCGCTCTCGACCTCGGCCAGAGCGCGAAGGATGCTTTGGGCATACAGAGCCAGAGCGCGATCCCGGCTGGCTTCGGCAAAGTCGACCGCAGCGCGTAGACGGCCGCCCTGAAAGATCGGCTGCAGCAGACTGCCGGCGAAGCTCCAGATCGAGAAATCACTGTCGAGCAGGTCGCTCAGGCTGTCGCTGGTCGTGCCGCCGGAGGCGGTCAGGGTCAGTCGGGGGTAGAGTGCCCGGCGGGCTTCCTGTACCCGTAGACCGGCCGCAGCCAGCCGGCGCTCCGCCGCCTGCAGATCCGGCCGCCGGGTGACGAGCTCAGAGGGCAGGCCGACGGGGATCGGATCAGGCACCTCCGGCAGCGCCAGCTCGGCGTCACCAACACGACCGGCCGGATACCGTCCGAGCAGAATCTCGAGCTGGCGCCGGGCGACATCGAGCTGGCGACGGCGCAGCTCTACGGCGCTCTCGGCTTCGGCTTGATTGGTTCGGGCCAGGCGGAGGTCGAGGGAGCCCGCAACACCGCGGCGATACCGCGCGGTGATGCGATCGGTGCTGGTCTGCCGGCTTTCGACGGTGTCGCGGGCCAGGCGGACCTGCCTTTCGGCCTCGACCACCGTGAACCAGGCCTTGGCGACTTGGCCAGCGAGTGATAGGCGAGCGGCCTCGAAGTCGGCTCGGGCGGCTCGGGCATCCGCCGCCGCGGCGGCTTTGCCCGCTCGCAAACGACCCCAGAGATCAGGCTCCCAGCTGACATTGAGGCTCGCACCGTAAGAGCTCGACTGGGATTGCAAGACGCCGGACGAACCCGGGATCGGCAAGCCGACGAAGACCTGCTGTCTTCGACTGGCGTCGAGGCCGGCGGAGATCTGCGGTTCGAGCTCGGCGCCCGCGATCCGCGCCTGGGCAGCGGCCGATTCGACCGCCGCCGCGGCCGCCCGCAGATCGTAGTTGTGCTCCAGCGCTTCCTCGACGACCCGGTCGAGATCCGCGTCGTCGAAGCTTTGCCACCAAGGTCCGGTGACCACGGCACCAGGGGTGGTCTCGGAGCTCCAGGCCTCGGCGACCTCGAGCCCGAGCTCCGGTTGAGGCGCCGGGGTCGAGGCGCAAGCTGTGAGCCAGCAGGCCATGATCAATAGGCTTGCGAGGGTGTGCCATCGTTGCATCGCAGATCGTTGCATCTCAGTCGGCGCCATCGTTTGCCTCCTCGTAGGGAGCCGCCAGGCCGGCGCATAGGAAGCGCACCATGCGTTCGACGATCCCGTCCAGATTCCGCGTATCGAGACGGTCGCCGTGCACCGCTTCGATCAGCTCGGTGCCCGCGATCGTGTGGGCCATGGTGCCGACCATGAATTGAACGCGCCACAGGAGCTCCTCCCGCGGTAGGTGGGGGAGAGCACGGCCAAAGGCTGCCTTGAATCGCCGGATCGCCTCACCGAGCTCGGCGAGCAGCGTCTCACGCAGCATCGGATCCGGCTGGGTCATTGCCCGGCCGCAGATCTGCGCGAAGTGACGGCCCTGATCCGGCAAGTCCTTGCCGAATCGCACCACCGGGCCGACGAAGGCCCGCACCAGCTCTTCCAGTGACGGCTGCCCGC
>JBCCGX010000020.1:0-25231 GCA_039029035.1 Acidobacteriota bacterium
ACGAGGCGAAGCCCAGACGAGGCGCCGGTGCCCTGCTCGGACGCCGCCTCGATGGAGGAAAGACGATGACGGAAACGAATGCGGGTTCCAATGAACAGAAGCAAGTGCTCGAGATGTTGGCCGAGGGCAAGATCAGCGTCGACGACGCCCACCGGCTGCTCGACAAGCTCAAGGAGGTCGGCGATTCGCAGGCCAGGGCCGGTCAGGCCAGAGAGCCCCGGTCCGGCGGGGCGAAGTACCTGCGCATCCAGACGACCGGTGAGGACGAGAGCGACCAGATCAACCTGCGCATTCCGCTGGGCATGGCGCGCGCCGGCATCGGCTTGAGCTCGATTCTGCCGGATTGGGTACAGCGCCACGTGGTGATCGGCGGGATCGATCTCACCAAGGAGCTCGATCTGACCAGCGACGAGCTGCTCGAGACGCTGGACGAGCTCGACATCAGTGTGGATGCCGCCAGCGGTGAAACCGTCCGCATCTTCTGCGAGTAGAGCCATGGGCCAGGCAAGCTCAACAGAGTCCATCCTGAGGGTCGACCGGATCGAGAAGGATTTCGGTTCGGTGCGAGCGGTGGATCGCCTGTCGTTCGACGTCCGGCGCGGCGAGATCTTCGCCTTCCTCGGCCCCAATGGGGCCGGCAAGTCCACTACGGTGCGGATGCTGGTCGGCATTCTGCGGCCGGATGCGGGCAGCATTCGGTTCAACCTCGGAGGTGGCCAGACCTCCCGCCCCGATCCGTCGCACATCGGCTACCTGCCTGAAGATCGCGGGCTCTATCCCGAGGTGCCGCTGATTCGGACCTTGGCCTACATGGGGGCCATCCGCGGCATGGAGCGCCGCGCGGCGCGAGACGCGGCGATGCAATGGCTCGAGCGCCTCGGCCTGGAAGATCGGGCGGAGGAGAAGCTCAGCGCACTGTCCAAGGGCAATCAGCAGAAGGTGCAATTCGTCGCCTCGATCCTGCATCAGCCGGAGTTCGCCGTCCTCGACGAGCCTTTCTCGGGCCTCGATCCACTACACCAGGATCTGTTCCTCGATATCCTGCGCGAGCTGCGCGACGCCGGCACGACGGTGCTGCTCTCCGCCCACCAGATGCAGCTAGTCGAGCGGCTGGCCGACCGGGTGCTGCTGATGAGCCGCGGGCGCGAGGTGTTGCACGGGACGATCGGCGAGATCAAGGCCCAGGCGGCGGCCGGCGGGCGGATCATCCTGCGTCTGGCAGAAGATCCCGAGCCGCCGAGCTTCTCAGCCTTTCCGGAGGTGTCTCACACCGAACGCCTGGAGAACGGCGAGCTGGCGATCGACCTGGGTAGCACCGCGTCCCTCAGCGCCTTCCTCGGTGCAGTGTCGGCGCAGCACGAGATTCGCGCCATTCGTACCGAAGAAGTGTCCCTGCACGACATCTTCGTGCGCCAGGTCGAGAGCGATCTACGGACCGATGCGCCGGCCATCGGTCCGCCGGCCGCCGGTTCGCCGGCCGCCGAGGCGACGGGGGGGAGCGGATCATGAGTCGCTCGAAACAGCTGTGGGAGATCACTCGCTGGGAGCTAATGCGTTGGCTGAAGCTCAAGGATCAGATCCAGACGCTCCTGCTCTCGACCGTGCTCGGCCTGGCGATCTGGGGCGGCATGGCCTACTTCCAGAAGGCCAACCAGGGGGTGGTCGAAGTCGCCGTCCTCGGCCAAGAGAAGCTGCCCTTCGTCTTGCCCCAAGGGGGCGAGATCGAGATCGTTGACACGGCCGGACGCAGCGAAGAGCAGCTGCGTCAGGCGCTCGAGGACGGTGAGCTCGATGCCTTGCTGCGCATCGATTCGGTGGATTCGGCCGCTCTCCTGGTGACCCGCGAGCCGGTCTGGAAGGCTGAGCTCGAGGCGGCGCTCAGCGCCTCGCGCGGCGAGCTGCGGCGAGCCGCCTCCGGCATCGAGCCGGGCGTGCTGGCCGACCTCTTCGCGCCGGTCGACCTGCAGGTGGCCTACCACGAGGGCGCGGCACGGCCGCGCAGCCTGGCGGAGAAGGTGCTGGCCGGCGTCATGATCGGCTTGATGATGCTCGGCGTCTTCGTCGGCCTGGCTTACCAGTTCGTCGTCATCACCGGCGAGAAACAGCTGCGGGTCACCGAGCAGATCGTTTCGGCGGTGAGCCCACAGATGTGGATCGACGGCAAGATCCTAGGCATCTCGCTGTTTTCCCTCGTCGCCACCGGGACCTACGTGGTGAGCGGCCTTGTCTTCGTCTTGTTCTCGAGGCTCTTTGGCGTTGGTCTGGACATCCCCCTGGCGGTGACCGATCCGCTGCTGTGGATCGAGTTCCTGCTCCTGGCGCTGGCCGGTTTTCTCCTGTGGAACACCTTCTTCGGCCTGATCGCCGCTACGATCGACGATCCCAACACGTCGGCCCGGGGCAGTTTCATCATGGTGCCGCTGCTGCCCCTGATCATCGCCTTCATGGGGATGAGCAACCCCGATACGTTGTTGATGCGGGTGTTGTCGATCGTGCCACCCACGTCGCCGAGCGTTCTCATCATGCGTCTGGTGCTGACCGAGGTGGCGCTCTGGGAAGTCGCTCTGGCCTTGGTGCTGCTGGTCGGTGCGATCTGGCTGCTGCGCAAAGCGGCCGGCAAGATCTTCGGCCTGGCCATCCTGATGTACGGCAAGGAGCCGAGCTGGCGGGAGATGGCGCGGTGGGTCCGTGAAGCCTGAGACGGGCGCCTCGGTGCCTGAGCCAAAAAAGGTAGAATCAGGGGAGCAATCCGCTTGATCTGAAGACCTTACCGATTTGCGGGCTCTCGCGGCCGAGGCCTTGTAGAGCGAAGCACCATGTAGAGCGAAGCACCGTGCCACCGATCGACGAACGCCGGATCCGCGCCAACCGTCTGTTCGACGTCGTGCTCGACATGCAGGCGGAGGAGCGTTCGCTCTATCTGGCGGAGGAATGCGGCGACGACGCGGAGCTCCGCCGGCTGGTGGAGCGGTTGGTCGAAGGCGCGCTCGACGACACCGCGGTCATGCCCGGCGACACCGGATCCGGCGAGATCCTGCCCGGTGGCGGCATGGGTGGTCCGCTGTGGGACGGGCTGGTAGAGGAGTTGGAGGGCGAAGACAGGGAGGAGGAAGAAGACTCTCCCCAGGGTTTGGTGATCGGGCGCTATCGCCTAGTGAAGGAGGTCGGGCGGGGCGGCATGGCGGTGGTCTACCTGGCCGAGCGAGCCGACGGCCAGTTCCAGCAGCAGGTGGCCTTGAAGCGGATCCGGCGCGGATCCGGTACCGACGAGGCGATCCTGCGTTTCGATCAGGAACGGCAGATTCTGGCGCTGGCCCACCATCCCAACATCGCCCAGCTGCTCGACGGCGGTGTCGGGCCGGAGGGCCGTCCCTACTTCGTCATGGAGTATGTCGAGGGGCGGCCGATCGACCGCTACTGCGACGAGGAGCGCCTGTCGGTCCCCAAGCGGCTCGAGCTGTTTCTACAGGTGGCACGAGCCGTGGGCTATGCCCACCGCAACCTGGTGGTCCACCGTGACATCAAGCCGTCGAACATTCTGGTCGACGAAAGCGGCCACGCCAAGTTGCTCGATTTCGGTATCGCCAAGGTGCTCGATGCGGAATCGACCCCGGGTGAGACGCCGCACACTCGATCGCACACCCGTCTGATGACCCCGGTCTATGCCAGCCCGGAACAGATTCAGGGGCAGCCGGTGACCACCGCCTCGGACATCTATCAGCTGGGCTTGCTGCTCTACGAGCTGCTCAGCGGGCGCTGGCCGTACCATCTCACCGAGAGCCGGCCGATCGCGGTGGCGCGAGCGATCATCGAAGACCAACCGACGCGACCGTCGACGGCCCTGTCGGATACCACCTCCAGTCGGGTCACCGACGACCACCAGACGCCCGAAGCGATCAGCGAGGCGCGTCGGACGTCGGCCCCCAAGCTCCGGCGGCTCCTGGCCGGTGACCTCGACAACATCACTCTGACGGCCCTGCGCAAGGAGCCCGAGAGGCGTTACGGTGCGGTCGCTCAGCTGATCGACGATGTCGAGGGCTATCTCGCCGGGCAGCCGGTGTCGGCCCGGTCCGACAGTTTTCTCTATCGGGCCGAGAAGCTCGTGTTGCGCCACAAAGCGGCCTTCACCACGGCGGCGGCGGCAGTGGTGCTGCTCATTGCTCTCGCCGTCTACTACACCTTTCAGCTGGCGCGCGAGCGGGACCGGGAGCAGCTCGCCGCAGCGCGCGCCGGTCAGGTGTCGGATTTCCTGACCGGGCTCTTCGAGGTGTCGGCCCCGACCCGCTCCAAGGGCGAGCAAGTGACCGCCCGCGAGTTGCTCGATCGCGGCGCCGCGCGGATCGAGAACGAGCTCGCCGATCAGAGCGAGCTGCAAGCGGCGATGATGACCCTGATGGGCAACGTCTACCGTGAGCTGGCCCACTATGAGGAGGCCGAGCCCCTGCTCGAGCAGGCGGTCGTTGTGCGACGGGAGACCCCCGGCCGTGAATCCCTCGATCTGGCCCAGTCCCTCCACGAGCTCGCCGAACTGCGCGAAGACCAGGGGGATTACACCGTCGCCCAGGCGCTCTTCGAAGAGGCGCTCGCCCTGCGCCAGTCCGCTTTGGGGCCGGACGATCCCGAGGTCGCGCGCTCGCTCACCGGTCTCGGCCGGGTGCTCGGCCTGCAGGCCGCTTTCGAGCAGGCGCGCCGGCATCATCTGCGCGCCTTGAATGTCTTCGAAGCGACCGTCGGAGCGAAGCATCCGGACGTCGGCCAGACCCTGGCGAGTCTGGGCGAAGTGCAGAAGCAACTGCATCAGTTCGAAGAGGCTCGAGCGAGCCTCGAGCGCGCCCTGGCGATTTTTGAGCGCAGCCACGAAGCCGACCACCCGAGCATTGCCGACACCCGGGTCTCCCTGGCCACCGCGCTGCGCGGCAGCGGTGACGCAGCCGGCGCTCGGGCGCGCTACCAACAAGCCTTGCCGATGCTCGAGCGGGTCTACGGCGGTGACCACCCGAGGGTCGCGGTGGCGCTGGAAAACCTCGGCAAGCTGCTCAATGCTGCAGCCGAAAGAGACGTTGCGATTCGCTACCTGGAGCGCGCTTTGTCGATCCGCGAGGCCGCTTTCGGTCCGAACCACACCTTGGTTGCTTCGAGTCTCAACAACCTGGGCCAGGCCCATTGGGGCAACAAAGATCCGGCGGCGGCGCGGCGCTGCCTCGAGCGCAGTGCGGAAGTTTTCGAGGCGGCTCTCGGTCCCGACCACATGGATGTGTCCAAGCCCCTGAGTGTGCTGGCCGCGATTCTGCAGCGCACCGGCGAGCTGGAGGAATCGGCCGAGCTCTATCGGCGTGTGCTGCTTATCCGTGAGCGAGCGGTGGGTCCCGAGCACTCCCTGCTGGCCCGGCCATTGTCCAGTCTGGCACGTCTGGAGATGGAGCTCGGTAATGCGCAGGCCGCCGAAGGGCTATTGCGGCGCTCGCTCGCTTTGGGGCGCGAGCACGAGCCCTACCGTCACCCCGAGATCATTTGGCCTCAGATTCATCTGGCCCGATGCCTCACCCGCTTGGAGCGCTTCGGCGAAGCGGAGGAGATCCTGGAGCGGTTGATCGCAGAGGAACGCCTCGACAAACTGGCCCGAGTCGGCGTGTTCCAATCCTTCGTTCCGCTGTACGAAGCGTGGGACAAACCCCAGGAAGCCGCCGCACATCGCCGCCAGCTGGCGGAGCTGCAGGCGAGCTGACTCCTCGCCCTTGCTCGGGCCACCAACACGACCTGCCATCTGAGACGTGAGGTGACCGATGTTCGGTCATGTTGGATGGGCTGCGCCGGGCTGCGGAACTCGCCGGATCAATCTCGGGCAGCATAAAGCTCGGCTTTGAACCTTTTGCGAGAGCCACACAGCCTGCACGCTCAAACAGTCCTCGCCCTTGCTCGCTCCACCAACACGACCTGCCAGCTCGAAAACGACGTTCCGGATGCCATCTCGCCTGATGCAACGAGCCTCGCGGCATCCGGTCGCTGTCGACCGGACGCCGCGAGGCGAGATATGAAGCATGACTGGGGGTCTTACGGGCCGGTCTCGCTCTCTGGGTTGGGGTAGCAATCGGGGTCACCCTCGTTGCCCATGGGGACCGGCAAACCGTGCTGCGCCTTACCGCGGGCCAGCAAGCCGGATAGAGTGGAGCGAGCTTCGGTCACGGAGTGGAGAGTCGTGTTGGCGGTCATGATGAGTACTCCTGAATCGAGTCTTGATGTTTAGGGGAGGCCGAGGATGGCTTGGCATTGCCTTCGTCGGCGTTCAATGTAGGAGTACGCAGATTTGCCGTGAATCCCGCCACGAAAGACTAAAAATAGCGTAGACCTTTTCCGGTGCAGTGAATCGGGCAAAGTGAATCGATCAGCCGGCGACAAAGCCGAAGACTTTCGATTCGTACTCTGCCAGCGAGGCGAAGCGGTAGAAGGGCTGGCCGCGCACCGAGTCGGCATCCGGTAGCGGTGTTGCGCCACTCACTGCCACGAGAGTGTCGATGAAGGCGATCAGAGCGGCGAGCGGATCCGTCTGCTGCGGCACCAGCGTACGCGCATCGAAGGCGGTGCTGCGCAGGCGCACCGTGCGGATGGCGACGCGATCACTCCACAGCGAATCGACCAGGAGATCGATGACGACATAGGCGTTCTGAAGGTCCTCGTCGATACGGGCGGCCGCGACGGATTGCACGTTCGCAAGGGGTAGGACGCGGGTGCCGCCGCCGCCGGCTAGCTCGACTCCGATCTTCTCGCCGGTGAGATGCTTGGGGACGGCGGACATCACCTTCAGGACACGTTGGGCGGGCACCTCCTCGGAGAGGGGTAGCGGTGCGTTGTCGTCGGGGGCGCCCGCCTCGTCGTCGGTCGAGGAGGTCCGGAGACCCTGCGCCTGGGCGCGGGCGAGCAGCTCCGAGATCTCCTGGCGGATCTCCTCGGGCACCGCCGGATCGTTCAGCAGCGGGCCGCACAGGCCCGGAGTACTCGGACTGCGCGAAAGGGCGGCGGCGCGAGCCAGACGCACCCGCAAGCCCATCGGTAGCGACGGGTCGAGCATCTCGTGGACTTGCGCGAGGAGACCCGACGCCTCGTCGTCGCGTTGGTCTTCGACCATCGCCTCGGCCAAGCGCAGCCGCAGATTGAGATCGATCTCGATCTCGGGACAATGCTCGTTGAGCTCCAGCCAATGGGAGACTGCCAGCTCATGCTCGTTTTGGCGCAGCTCGTGCCGGATGAGGCGCAGCAAGGCCGACTGGGCCTCCTGGGGCTGGCCGAGCTGCAAGCCGATATCCCACAAGGACAGGTTGGCGTCCCAGTTGCTCGGGCGCTGGCGCAGCTCGTCCGCCAACAGGTCCCTGGCCTC
Organism: Acidobacteriota bacterium; assembly: GCA_039029035.1. Taxonomy (GTDB): domain Bacteria; phylum Acidobacteriota; class Thermoanaerobaculia; order Multivoradales; family J023; genus JAAELT01. The sequence goes on from JBCCGX010000020.1 coordinate 7,373, forward strand.
GTCCAGGCGCCCTTCCTGACGCAGCTGGTGGGCCTGCTCGACGATCGTGTTCGTTTCTTCACCCAGCTTGACGTCGATCTTGGGGCGAAACACCTTCTCTTCGATCTTGAAGTGGCGAATCACCGCCGCTGTGCCGGCACCGAAGGCGAAGCCCCAGACATGGACCCAATAGGCGACGCCGCCCGTCTCGCCGGCGAACCGATCGAAGGCGCTGGCGGAGAACAGCTCGCGCGCGAACCATAAGCCGAGCATCACCCAGGCGGGCGAGTTGAAGGTGCCGGAGAGGAAGCGGAAGCCGATGAAGTAGAAGTAGTACATGCGGATCTGGGTCGACCAGAAGCGCACCATGAAGGCCCCCATCAAGCCGGCGACGGCACCGGAGGCACCGACCAGAGGGATGTTGGATGCCGGGAATCGCGCCACCCACAGCAGTCCGCCGACCACCCCGGCGGCGAGAAAGAAGACGCTGAAGAACGGCCGGCCCCAGACGTCTTCCAGCGGCGGACCGCTGAGCCAGAAGAACATCAAGTTTCCGAGCAGGTGCATCAGGCCGGCGTGCATGAAGATCGAGGCGATCAGGTCGCCGGCCTGGAAGTCGTTGGGCACCAAGCCCCAGCGCCGGGTCGGGATCTCGGCCCGCGCTTCGCGCCAGGCCACGGTCAGCTCGTCCAGCTCGCGCTGCTGACTCTCTTGTTGCATCGGGCCGACGCCATAGTCGGCGGCCGTCCGCCGGTCTTCCGCCGCGTAGGCGTCCTCTTCGCCGTCTTCATAGAACCACCACTTGGCGCCGGCCGCCAGCTCGTCTTCGAGCTCGAGATAAGGGCGCTGAGCGTAGTATTCAGCCACCTCGACGAGTCGCCTTTGGGCACGCTCCTCGATCTGACTCGCCTGGCGGGTGGAGAGAAAAAAGGCGACGATACAGATCGCCATGACGACTATAGAGACCCAGGGCAAGCGGCGGACCGCATCCTCTTCGTGGCCGATCGGGATCAGCATCGTAAGTCAACCTCCCGTCGAGGGTACCAATCGAGCCGTGGATTGACACACCGCCACCGGCAGGCAGAGAATTTGATCTGGAAAAACCAAGGCCGGTAGCCCTAGGTCGGCAGCCCTAGGCCGGTTTAACCAAGGCCGATGCAGTCAAGGGCTGGTAACCCAAAGGTCGGTGTGACGGAGCACGAGTGGAATCGGAGCCCACCAAGAGAACGCCCAACGTCTCGGTCGATACCTTGGTGGGGAGAGCCAAGGACGCGATCAGCAAGGCGAGCTATCAGGCTGCCCTGGAGCTGCTCCAACAGGCCGTTCGGTTGGCGCCGGAGGATCGGGAGGCGCAGCAGCTCCTGCGGCAAACAGAGGAGGCTTCGCGTCGCCACCAGGCCGCCATTGCGCGCTACCAGGAAGGTGTGGCCGAGGCCCGGCGGATCGGAGAGACCCTGCGCCAGGGCGATCTGGTGACCGCCCGCCGCCAGTTGGTGGCGGCACAGCAGACCCATGGCCAGCACGACGCGCTGGCGGCGTTGGGGCCGCGCCTCGCCGAGCTGGAGGCAGCCGCCCGTGGGCAGCGGGCCGCCGAGCTGGTCGAGCAGGCCAAGCAGCGGCTAGCGGCAGACGACTGGCAAAGCGCGCGCTCCTTAGCCGAGCAAAGCTCGCGGCTGGCGCCTTCCGATGCGGCGGACGAGGTGCGCCAGCGAGCGCAGACAGCGCTCGATCGACAGGCGGAGCACCGGCACTACCACGACGCGGTTGACGAAGCGCGCGATGACGTCGAGCGTCTGATCGAGGCCCGCGAGCTGGCCCGCGCCGGACAACGCCTGCGCCAGGCAACCGATCAGCTCGGCCGCCACGAGGGCTTCGATGCGCTGGCGGCACAGATCGACAAGGCCAAAGCCGATCATCGGTTCCGGCAAAAGATCGAGTGGGCCGAGCGGCGGGCCAACGAGGCAGCGCGGCTGCTAGCCGAAGCCGATCGCCTATCCGGTCGCCGGGCCTACCAGGAGGCGATCGAGCGCCTGGAGGAAGCCCACAAGCTCGACCCGTCACATCCCGACATCGAAGATCGCCTCGCCGTCGCCCGCCAGGCGCGGCAGCAACAGATCGTCGAGCAGGAGCGTACCGCGGCGCTGGAACGGCAGCTCGCCGAAGTCAAATCGCACCTCGACGCGCTGCGCCTCGATGCCGCGGCCGAGGCCATTCGTCTGGGGCGCGAGACCTTCGGTGAGCCCCAGCGCTTCGCTCCCTTGGCCACCCGGCTCGAGCGCTTGCGTGACGTCGAGCGCAGCGGCGGCGAGCCGATGAAGGCCGGGGTGACGAGCCCCGAGAACGAGACCGAAATGCTGCGCCGGCAGCGGGCTTTGGCTGAGGCCTACTCCTGGCAACAGGCGTTGCTCTATCCGTTCCGTGGTCCGGGCGTCACTTTGTTTTGGGGACTGCTGGCGCTGCTGCTGGTGCTCGACCTGTTGGCGGCTCTACCTGCGGTCGGGTGGCTCTTTGTCGCCGTGAGTCTGCTGGTGATCGGTGCCGCCCTCGGTCGGATGCCGGCCGTGGTGCGCTCGACCCTGGCGGGTGCCAATCTGTTGCCACCTTGGCGGGAGCTCGCAGACTGGCGTAGCTGGGGCCGGGACCTGCCGGGCTACCTTGGCTTCCTGGGCATCGCCTCGTTCCCGCTCTTGGCGCTGCTGGGCAGCCGCGGATGGTATGGCGGGCTCGACGAGGCCAGCGGTCCGATCGGCTTCGTCGCAGTGGCGCTTCTAGCTTGGCTCTTTCTGGCCCTCGTTGTCGTCGGTAGCGGCGCCATGGAGGCTTTCGGCCGCATCCAGGCGTTGCGTTTGGCGCGCCACCTGCGCGGCTTTGCTGTGGGACAGATCGAGACCTTGCTCACGGTGAACGGTTTCTTTGTCCTGGGGGTGTCGATCGTCGTGCTGTACGCGCTCCTGGTGCCCGCGATCCCCTGGCTTGGCCTGCCCTTGGTCCGTGCTCTGCAGATCTACGGCCTGCTCGTTGCACCGCATCTGATCGGTGTCCTGGTCCGCCGCCACCGGCTCGAGCTGAGCAAGGTCTACGGCTGACCTCGATGCGTGTGTTAAAACTACCGTAGCTCGCCAACGACCCCGAGAGGAGCCTTATGGCCCAATTCCGCGTTCCGCACACCCTGGTTCTACTCTTCGGGATGATCGTCTTCGCCTTCGTTCTGGCCCTCCTCTTGCCCCAAGGCAATTTCGAGCGCGTCGAGAACGACAGCGGCCGCATGCAGGTTGTCGCCGGCAGCTACGCCGAGGCGACGGAGAGTGTCCGCCTCAGTCCGGCGATCATCTTCATGGCGGTACCGCGCGGCTTCGAGGCCGCGAGCGAGATCATCTTTTTCGTTTTCCTGATCGGCGGCGCTTTCGGGGTCCTGCGCGCCACCGGCGCGATCGACGCGATGATCGGTGTCTTGCTGCCGAAGCTCGGCAAGACGCCCTGGTTGTTCATCGGTGGCGGCCTGCTGCTCTTCAGTGCCGGTTCGGCAACGATCGGCATGGCCGAAGAGTATTTACCCTTCGTGCCCATTCTTCTCGCCCTCGCCTTCGGCCTCGGTTTCGATGCCATCACTGCCGTCGGCATCCTGTGTATGGGGTACGGCGTCGGTTATGGCGTCGCCGTAGTCAACCCTTTCACGGTGCTGATTGCCCAGGATGTCGCAGGGCTTACGCCAACCTCCGGCTGGGGTTATCGAGTGGCGATCGCCGTCCCCTTCCTGGCCATCGCCTTCCACCACATCTGGAGCTATGCCAAACGGGTCAAGGCCGATCCGTCGAACAGCTTGGTGGCCGATATCGAGCCCAATCCGAACCTCATCGCCCAAGAGCACCCGCCTCTCACGACCAGGCACATCGCCATTCTGTTGATCACTGCAGTCGCTATCGTGGTCTTGATCTACGGTCTCAGCGCGGTGAGTGGTTGGCATTGGTACGTCAAAGAGATGGGGGCGATGTTCCTCGCCCTCTCCCTGGTGCTGACTGTGATCGGTCGTCTGGGGTTCGACAATGCGGCGAAGGAGTTCTGTAACGGCGCTGCCGAGCTGACGACCACGGCGCTGTTGGTCGGCTTCGCTCGCGGCATCCTGATCGTGCTGGAAGACGGCAACGTCATCGACACCATCGTCCACGGCATCGCGCAGCCGCTGGCGAGTGTCGGCCCCGCGGTGGCCGCCGCCGGAATGTTCTTCGTCCAATCGATCTGCAACCTCTTCATCCCTTCCGGCAGCGGTCAGGCCTACGTCACTATGCCGATCATGGCGCCCCTCGGCGACCTGGTGGGGGTGGAGCGGCAAGTGGCGGTGCTGGCCTATCAATTCGGTGATGGTTTCACCAACATCCTGGTGCCGACGAATGCGGTGCTCGTCGGCATCCTCGCCTTTGCTGGCATTCCCTACGATCGCTGGCTGCGCTTCATCCTACCGTTCATGATCAAGATCTGGATCGTCGGCTCGCTGTTGCTGGCGGTCGCGGTGTGGATCGGCTACTCCTGAGGCTTACCCCGATGATCCCGGATCGCCCACGACGACGGCCGGAGTGTCCCAACTTCTCGTCCGGTCCGTGCGCCAAACGACCGGGCTGGAGATTCGAAGGTCTGGCGGACGCGGCCCTCGGCCGCTCGCATCGCTCGGCCCTCGGCAAGGCCAAGTTGGCGGCGGCGATCGACCGCACGCGCGAGATCCTCAGGGTGCCCGAGAGCTACCGCATCGGTATTGTGCCGGGCTCCGATTCCGGCGCCTTCGAGATGGCCATGTGGTCGCTGCTCGGTGCCCGCGGCGTCGATGCCCTGGCCTGGGAGTCCTTCGGCAAGGGATGGGTGACCGACGTCATCGATCAATTGCACCTGAGCGATGTCAGGCGCATGGAGGCCGACTACGGTGCGCTGCCGGACCTGAGCCAGGTCGATCCCGACCGCGATGTGGTCTTCACCTGGAATGGCACGACCAGCGGCGTGCGGGTACCCGACGGCGACTGGATCGACGCTGACCGTGCCGGCTTGACCCTGTGCGACGCCACCTCGGCGGTCTTCGCGCAATCACTGCCTTGGGACAAGCTCGATGTCGTCACCTACTCGTGGCAGAAGGTGCTGGGTGGCGAGGCCGCCCACGGCATGTTGATCGTCGGTCCCCGTGCCGTCGACCGGCTCGAAAGCTACGTGCCGGCATGGCCCTTGCCCAAAGTCTTCCGCCTCACCAAGGGCGGCAAGCTCTCCGAGGGCATCTTCCGCGGCTCGACGATCAACACCCCGAGCATGCTGTGTGTCGAGGACTACCTCAACGCACTCAGCTGGGCCGAGAGCCTCGGTGGGCTCGAAGCGCTGCACGCGCGCGCCGACGGCAATCTCGCGGCGGTGGCCCAATGGGTGGAGCGCACACCCTGGGTCGACTTTCTGGCCCAGGCTCCGGAGATCCGCTCCAACACCTCGGTGTGTTTGCAGATCGTCGACCCGGCCTTCGCCGACCTCGAGCCCAAGCAGCGGGGCGAGGTGCCTAAGCAAATTGCCACCCTGCTCGACACCGAAGGCGTCGCCCACGACGTCGGTAGCTACCGAGCCGCCCCCCCAGGGCTGCGGATCTGGTGTGGCGCCACGGTGGAGCGTTCCGATGTCGAGGCGTTGCTACCGTGGCTCGACTGGGCCTACGCCGAGGTTATGCAGGGTCCGAGCTAAGGCTCGGCGGCCACGGGAGCTGTTGCCGGCGCTCGACGGCCCGCGGCAGCGGCGAGCACGGCGTAGCCGACGAGGGCCGACACCAACGAGCCGACCAGGATGCCGATGCGATTGGCGATCAGGTAGTCGGTGCGCGTCAGGTGCTCGAAGGCCAGGGAGCCGATGAAGAGACTCATCGTGAAGCCGATGCCGCACAGTGTCGACACGCCATAGACCTGCAGCCAGCTGACCCCCTGGGGTAGCCGTGCGAGACCGGTCCGCACCACCAGCCACGAAAAGCCGAAGACCCCGAGTGGCTTGCCGATCACCAGGCCGAGGATCACTCCGAGCGTCACCGGCTCGGCGAGCCGCGCGACGTCGAAGCCGCTGAGCGACACGCCGGCGTTGGCGAAGGCGAAGACCGGCATGATGCCGAAGCTGACCCACGAATGAAGCCCATGCTCGAGACGGCTCGACGGCGATTCGCCCTGGCTGTTACGCAAAGGGATGGCGAAGGCGAGCGCCACGCCGGCGAGGGTGGCATGGACGCCCGATTTCAGCACGAAGACCCAGAGCATCAGGCCGATCACGACGTAGGGGCTGATCGCCGTGACACCGGAGCGGTTGAGTATCGTCAACACCACGAGTGCGACCGAGGCGAGCGCCAGAGACGTCAAGGAGATGTCGCCAGCATAGAAGATCGCGATGATCACGATGGCGCCCAAGTCGTCGAGAATCGCCAGGGCCAAGAGGAAGATCTTGAGCGCCGCCGGTACCCGATCGCCGAGCAGGGCCAGAACGCCCAGGGCAAAAGCGATATCTGTGGCGGTCGGTACCGCCCATCCGGCGAGCGCGTCGCTGTCGTTGCGATTGAGGACGACGTAGAACAGGGCGGGTACCAGCATGCCACCCACAGCGGCGGAAGCGGGGAAGATCGCTTGCGACGGCTTCGATAGCTGGCCGATCAAGACTTCCCGCTTGACCTCCAGGCCGATGAGGAGAAAGAAGATCGCCATCAGGCCGTCGTTGATCCACAGAAGCAGTGGCTTGGCGATCTCCAGGCTGCCGATGCTGACCGACACCGGGACGTCGAGTAGTCCGCCGTAGAGTCCGGCCAGGGAGCTATTGGCGGCGATCAGTGCGAGCACTGCGGCCAGCATCAATAGGATGCCGCTGGCCGCTTCCGATTGCATGAGTTGACGCAGGTTCACGGTGAGGTTTGCTCCAAGGCTCTGGGGCCGCGACACAGGGACTCTCGGCGGGCTGCCAACAGATGGCTTTGGCGAGCGTCAGTCGGCGTTGAGAGATTCCCTCCGAGCAGACTCGTCCTGAGAACCCTCAGGTCTTCGAGGAGTCGTCGGCAGGCGGGACATCGTTGAAGATGCTGGCGAACCCGGCGGCGATCGAGCGGATGGATGGCGCCGTCCAGGTAACCGGAAATCAGAGACTCATCAAAGGGACGTCCGCAGTACTTCTGGTTCATGCTTGGCTCCTCGAAGATCCACGGACCCGAGAGGCCACTCTAAAAGGGCGAGATATGTTGCATCAATAAAGGACGAACGAACGAATCGTTCGTTTGAAACGAACCGACAGCCCTCGCACGGTGAGAGATCGCGCTAGAATCTCAGAGAGTGCACATGGACAAGACCAAGACATCCGGTGAGGATCCGCTAGAGCTCTTTGCCGAGATCTTCGAACAGGCAAAGGCGACCGGCATGGTCGATCCCAATGCCATGGTCTTGTCGAGTGTCGATGAGGCGGGCAGACCGTCGTCGCGGGTGGTGCTGCTCAAGGACTTCGACGAGCGCGGCTTCGTTTTCTACACCAACTACGAGAGCCGCAAGGGGACGGAGATCGTTGCCAATCCCCATGTCTGCCTCAATTTCTACTGGCGCGAGATCGACCGCCAGGTGCGGGTCCGTGGTCGCGCCGAGCCGGTCAGCGACGAAGAGGCCGATGCCTACTTCGCCAGCCGGCCGCGGGCCAGCCGTTTGGGCGCCTGGGCGTCGCAGCAGAGTCGACCGCTGCAAAACCGAGCGCAGCTCCTGGCACGGGTGGCCAAGTATGAGGCGAAGTTTCTCCCTGGCCCGGTACCGCGACCGCCCCACTGGTCGGGTTTTCGGGTAGTACCGCGAGAGATCGAGATCTGGTCGGCGGGCAAATTTCGCCTCCACGATCGCACGGTCTTCGAGAAGACCGAAGCGGGGTGGACGTCGCAGAGACTTTATCCCTGAGCCCCAAGGGCCTTCATACGGTTGGTTCAAGTTGGGCTCAGCGACTGAGAGTTCGCAACTCGGGTGACAGGTGTTCGGACTTGGCGGGTTGGGATCTGGCAGGGCTTCGGATTGGCAAGTATTCGGTTCGGCAGATCGGCCGCTCGGCGGATCAACCGTTTGGTGGTTCTACCGTCAGCGGCTATACTCAATTGCCACATCTCAGCTCTGAGTCGCCTGCCATCCTCAACACTCAGAGCGTTTGATCTCCGACATCTACAGGGTCTCCCGAGGAAGCACGTTTGAGAGAACTGTCAACGAGCCGCGGACTGCGCCGCATTCGGCGACTGACCCACGGCCTCGCGATGGCGAAGAACCGCCTCGCCGCCCCGCTGAACTATGCCAACCTCGACAACTACCTGACGGCCGCGTCACAGGTGCCGACCAAGGCCGAAGACCACCTGCGGTTCTTCTCCCTCAATGTCGCCCACGCGCAGCGGCGGGCGCCCGTCAAACCGTACATTCTGCGCCGCACGGCCAAACGCAACCTCGGCGACATCGCCGCAACTTTGCGTCAACTGAGCCCTGACGTCGTCGCTCTGCAGGAGGTCGACGGCCCCTCCACCTGGAGTGGCAACTTCGATCACGTCGCCAGCCTGGCGCGCCAGGCGGGCCTGGTGGACCACTACCGCGGCGACCACAACGCCTTCGACTTCGGTCGCTTCCGCTACGCTGCCGGCACGGCACTGATGGCCCGTCAGCCGCTGCGCGAGCCGACATCGCACCGCTTCGGCATGTCGTGGCGCGACACCAAGGGCTTCGTTCTCGCCTCCGTCGCGGTGCCTGAGTGGGATGGATTGTCGATCGATGTCGTGTCGGTCCATCTCGATTTCCTGGTCCCGAGGGTTCGCCGCAAGCAGATTCTGCGCATGGTCGAGATGCTGGAGGAGCGCGAGAGTCCTCTGGTGGTTCTGGGCGATCTCAATTGCTGCTGGCAATACGAGCCCAAGTCGATGGAGCTGCTGGTTCAGCATCTCGGTTTGCAAGCTCACGAGCCCGAGTCCTGGGTGCCGACCTACCCGGCTCGCCGGCCGCAGCGCCGGATCGACTGGATCCTCGCTTCGCCGGAGCTGCGCTTCAACGGTTACCACACCTTGAGCGTGCCGCTATCGGATCACCTTTTTCTGGTGGCTGACTTGGCCTGGCAAGAAGCGTCCTAGAAGTCCCCAGGCGGCCTCGCGCCTCGTGCCGATCGCGGCGCTGCCCCGACGAGTAGGGGTAAGATCACCTGGCTGTGGGCAGCGATCACCACCATCACCACGCCGAGGGTCGCCATCTGGGCTGGGCACTCGCCGCCACCGCCAGCTTCATGCTGATCGAGGCGATCGGCGGCTGGCTGACCGGCTCGTTGGCCTTGTTGGCCGATGCCGGCCACATGCTCTCAGACGCCGGAGCTTTGGCGGTGGCCCTGATCGCCGCCCGCTTGGCCAGTCGGCCGCCCGATGCGCGACAAACCATGGGCTACCAGCGTGCCGAAGTGCTCGGTGCCGGCCTCAACGCCGGCTCGTTACTGGTGCTGGCGATGTGGATCACAGTCGAGGCGATCGGCCGCCTCGGCGAGCCGCCCGAGGTGCTGGCGCGACCGATGATGATCATCGCCTTCCTCGGCCTGGTGGTGAATCTCGGGATCGCTCGGATGCTCAGTGGCCACAGCCACAGCATCAACACCCGGGCGGCGATGCTGCACGTGCTCGGTGATGCCCTGGGCTCGGTCGGCGCGCTGACGGCTGGCGGCCTGATTCTGTGGCGCGGCTGGACGTGGGCTGATCCCGTCGCCTCCATCATGATCGCGCTCATCATCAGCTTCGGTGCGTCGCGCGTCCTCCGTGAAGTGGTCGCGGTGCTCATGCACGCGGCGCCTGAAGGGATGAATGTACCGCGCCTCGAACAAGATATCCTGGCCATCGCGGGGGTCGATGGGGTCCATGCCCTGAATGCCTGGACCCTGCGCCCAGGCGAGGATGTGATCACGGTCCACATCGTCGTCGAAGGCGATGCCCGGGCGACGACGGTCAGTGCCGGAGTCCGCGAGCTACTCGAGTCGACGCACCCAGGAGCGCGTGTCACGGTTCAGCCCGAACCGTCGGATTCGCCTTGCTGCTGAGCCTTCGAGCGCTGCTCGTCGGGTGACTTCGAACCCCTGGTGAGGCGCAGGAAGATCCGTCGACGGGCCCGGAGAAGAGCCCGCCAGAGCTTCGGCCAGGGGCGGAAGACGAAGCGTAAGGCAGACAAGATCGGCCGGCTGACCAGCGAGAGCGCTGCCGCCCCCAACAGCAGGGCAAGGGTCCCCGGGCCGGGAGTGAACAGGCCGACCAGCCCAAGGACGATCAGGCCGAACCCCACGATGAAAAGAAGGGTCTGAGTCGCCACGGAGAGTGCCGGCAGGTGCGGAAACTTCCGCGGCACCCAAGTACGGTGGGTCTTCGGCTCCTTGGCCTTGGTTGGAGATTCGTCAGTGCACATCGGACCGGTCCGCAGTTCCGGATGCCACTCTACGATCAGAGGGGCCCGGAATTCGCGGAGCCAGATGGTACCTCGTCCGACGCCAGGAAGTCCTAGGGTCAGGCCGCTTTGCTCGGCAGGTGAAGACCATGGGAGAGGGATCTTGGAAGAAGAACACTGTACATTCCAAGATTTGTGTGTAATATAGAGAATATGCGACGAAACGAAGCTGTTGAGCCAATTCTGCAGGAGATTCGTCAGTTGATCGAAACCTCCAGCCTGAGTCAACGTCGGGTCGAGGAGAAGGCCGGTTTCTCGCGTGGCTACCTATCGCAACTGCTGGCGCAAAATCTCGATCTCAAAGTTTGGCATTTGCTGAAAGTTCTCGAGGTCTTGGACCGGCATCCGGGAGATTTCTTCTTCAGTCTCGATCCGGACCGACGACAGACGGCGATGGCACGGTTTGCAGCTGAGGCGCTGCCTCTCAGCGAAGAGGTGGACGACGTTTTGGGCTGCCTCTATGGCCTGGGCGTCGAATCGCTCTCCGGGCTGCGCCGCCGCCTGGTGCGCTGCGAGCAGGCGGTTTCCAATCTCGAAGAAACCGGCTTGCCAACGGCCGTTCGCAAGTCGCGTGAAGGCTGAGGTGGAGGAATGCTGAAGAAGCCATGTCTCGGCCTGCTCCGGCAAGCGAACAAGTTGCGGCACAACGATCCCAAGGGAGCGGTCCGGGTGGCGGAGGGAGCACGGGATCTGGCGGCCCGAATCGATGCGGAATCGCTGGAGTATCCGGAGTGGCTGCTCCTGCAATCCGAAGCGTGGGCAACCCTAGGGAGCGCCTATCGCGCGACGGCGGATCTACGTAAGGCGGAAAGCGCGATCGCCATCGCCTGGGCGTTCCTCGATGTCGGCGACCAAGGTCGAGGTCTCGATCCGCTCTTCCATCCCCGACTCGCCCAACGAGCCTCATACCTGCGCTGCGACCAGGGGCGGTTCGAAGAAGCTCTCGATTTGAATCGCGAGGCGTTGTCGATCTATTCCGATCTCATGGAGCTCCAGCACCTAGCCAGAGCGTGGGTCGATCGAGCTTTGATTCTCGGTCGGTTCGGCAAACCTCGCCACGCGATCGACTGCCTGATTCGAGCGTTCTTTCTGCTGGACCCGGTCGACAGTGCCCGCTCGTTCCTCGCCGCAACACACAACATGACACTCTATCTCTGCGAGAGCGCGCAGACCGAAGAGGAGAACCGCGAAGCTCGTCGTTGGCTGGCTCTCGCATCACGCCAGCACACCCGTCTACCCGAGACAGTTAACCTCCTGAAGCTGTGTATGTTGGAAGGGATGATGGCGGTCCGCCATGGATCTGAAGCTGAGGGTATTCGAAAGCTGTGGCAGGCGCACGACGGTTTCGAGCGCCTCGAGTCGCCGCAGAACCAGGCGGTCGTCTTGTTGCAACTGGCCAGCGTCTATCTGGCGCGCGGTGCGACCGAAGAGGTGAAGCGACTCGCCGGCCGACTCTTTCCCATCTTCCGCAAGCTCGAAGTCGATCATGAAGTCGGCGCGGCTTTGATGCTCTTCTACAAGGCGGCGCAGACACAGAAAGCTACGCAAGAACTGTTGGAGCACGCGATGCACCGAGTTGGAGAATGTCACAGCCTGGTTCAGATTCCCGCGGGGTAGTTCAGATCCCCGCGGGACAACAATCCGATAGAAGGACAGGCCTAGCCTGCCCAAGGAACATCAAAATTGCCTGCCCAAACAGGCGATTCGATCCTGGTCAGATCACTGAGGTGAGCTCGAGCCGGGGTCTCGACCTCAGGTCACCTCGATATCGCGCCATTGGGCTCGATTTCGGGGCCCACATCGAAGAAGGATCGAGCCTCGGAGCAAGGTGTGTTGTCGAGCGGAGCAGATCGTCGATTCGTTTTCGAGAAGCTGTGCATCAGAGTCTCCTTGTTTCGGGATCGAAACAGGCTTCATTGCCTATCCCCTTGTCCCGATGAGTCGCTGCGGTGCAGGTTAGTCGTCGGGAAGCGAGCCGTCGGCAACGCATATGGCCTACGCAGATGTTGTGGCGTTAAACAGAGATAGTTTTGACATTAGAGATTTTATTCGATATTCTTTTGAATCGAAGATTGAATCATGAGTAGCTCAATGGAGGATCGGTGAAAGCCATGGAATTCAAAATCGACGACTCACTCGTATCGCGATTGGTGCTCGGCGCGCTTTCAGAGCACGAACAGCGCATGATCACAGCGAAGTTGGTGCGTAGTGATGTGGAGTTCCGTCAAGCACTGCTCTCGATTCTCGAACCTTTCGAGATGTTCGACCGCGATCTGGCCGAAGAGTATTCAGCAACAGTCGATCGGGCTGTGCCCGGTATCGATCAACGACGACGAGAAATCTTACGTCGCTCCTTCTCCAGGGCGACAGACTTGGATGTTTTGATCCGTGATTTCACTGTGCGTGATGCGCTTTCGCTGGGCGAGGTCACCCAAAAACTGTTTTCTTGGAGTATGGCGGAGTATCTTCTGCAACGGGCCGCTGACAGTCAGAGGGGCAGTTACAACGCCAAGACCAGCTTGTATCTTGCGATGATGGTGATCGATTTCGTCGACATTCTTGGGGCTGCAGGTCATTCACCGGAGCTGACCCCACTCGTGACTGAGGTTCGGCAGCGAATCCAGCAAGCTGTAGCCTGGCAAGCAGGCTAGAACGAGAGTGGATTCCAAGCAAGAAACCCGGCGCTTGTTGGAGAGGCTTCGCTTGTTGATTCAGCTCTCGAAGAGAACTCAGCAGGAGATCGAGCAACGGGCCGGATTCTCGAGCGGATACGTATCACAAATGCTGAATGGCCATATTGAGATCAAGGTTCGGCATCTACTGGTGGTTCTTGATGCCATCGAGGTTCGCCCGGCGGAACTGTTCTTACAGCTTTATCCGCGTCGCCGAGATCGTGCCTCTGAAGTCTTGGCAACGTTCAAGCGGCGCTCGGGAAGATTCGAGAGCTCCTTGGCTCGGGAGCTGGCCCGTCTCTATGGTTACGGTATCGAGTCTTTGGAGGATCTCGAAGATCGCCTCGAACGCTGTGAAGATGTGTTGAGCGAGTTGGATGTGATCAACGGATAATCTTGGTTGGGGCAGGTCGATAGTCGCTCGGCGGTTTCACAGTCAGGGATGGATCGAATTTCGAATAGTAAATTGGCTTCTATAAGCCTGTGTTTTCAGCCTGGGTCTGGATCCTCTTGAGAAAGTTCGTTATATTGATTTGTGTTCGGCTTGGCGGGCTGGGAGGTGAACACCGAGTGATTGGTGTTGTTTGAATGAGCCCAAGAATTCTGATCTCCCGTGCTCGCCAAGCCGACACATTCCATGGCTCTCCGGTATAGACGCTCGGCCAACGCCATTCGTTCATAGGATGACGCGTTGAGCACCGCGGCCGATCCGCGTGGCGCCGATCAAGATCGTCTACCTGGAGTAGCAAAGAAGATGAGCCACAGTGTCTGGCAGGCAACCCGTGTCTGGCGGGCAACCCGTGTCTGGCGGAGCACCGTCAGCTGGCGAAGAATTGTCGGTGGCATGATCGTCGCCTTCTGGTTGGTCATGATGGCCTGGTTACTCCGAGACGAAGTCGGGACTCGGCCTTTGCAAACCGACCTGATCTCGAGTGAGCCGCTGGCTGAGGCGTCAGAATCCCGCTTGGGGATCTCGTTGATCGATGGACCGCGAGTCGGCACCATCCACCTCCGCCAAACACCGGCGGAGCGCCATCAGCGGCTTGGTGTCTTGATGACTCTCGAGGCACAGATGAAACTGCAGCTACTTGGCAAGCAGACCGACCTCGATATCGATGGGTCGATCTGGCGTTCTTTGGAGAGACCGTCGGAGGCCACGGCTGGTATCGAATTCGATTTCGCTGTCCGTTCGGCAGGCTTCGAGTTTGCGGTCGTGGGAGGTGTCTCGGGGGGTAAGTTACAGGGCGAGGTGTCCTCGGCCGGCGAGACGCTACCTTTGAGCCTGCCGATCGACGAGGATGTGATTTTCGCTAGCGGTGTCGGTTCGGCGATGCGTTTTCCCGCTCTCGAAGTGGGGCGTACCGTGTCGATCGATAGCTTCGATCCCTTGACCCTCAGCAAGAGCCGGGCGCGAGTTCGGTGCACGGCACAGGAAACCCTCCGGCTGGGCGCTCGAGAAGTTGTCACGCGTCGCCTGGTCGTCGAGACGAACGGCCTGAGCTCTGTCGCATGGATCGACGAGCGCGGCGAGGTCGTTCGGGCCGAAACGCCGCTCGGCTTGGTAGTCGAGCGCCTGGATGCCGGTGCCGAAGAGGCTCTGCCACCACCTGCTGTGGCTGGGGCCGAAGAAGCAATCGACGAGCTTCTTGGGCGGACAGCGATCCGTCCTACCGGCCAGCGCCCTTTCCGCGGCGCCAGCGCGATGACGATTCGGATCGGCGGCCTCGATCGACCGGACTTGCCGGCAGACCGGATCCAGGTTGGCCTGGGCTCGGATCGCTATCGTCTACACATTCAGCCGGAAGGTCCTACGGCGGCTGAGGATACGGTTGAGGAACCGGTCGACCTCGAGCTCCACTTGGCAGCGGATGCCTTCGTCCAGGCCGATCATCCGAAAATCGTGCAGCAAGCGGTCGAGATTACAGCAGGGGCGACGGATCCTTGGCGTCAGGCGCTGGCGATCCATGATTGGGTCTTCGCCCGGCTCGACAAGGAGGCGGTATTGAGTATCCCGTCGGCGCTCGAGGTGCTGGAGCAGCGTCGCGGTGACTGTAACGAGCACACAGTTCTCTTCGCCGCACTGGCTCGTGCCATCGGCCTGCCGACTCGCATCGCTATCGGCCTGGTGTGGAGCGACGAGCTTGAAGGTTTCTATTACCATGCCTGGCCTGAGGTCTTTGTCGGTGGCTGGGTCTGGATGGATCCGACGCTCGATCAAAGGTTGGCTGATGCGACCCACATCAAGCTGCTCAACGGCGGCATCGAGACTTGGCCCCGCTTACTGCCCTACCTCGGGCAGATCGAGGTCGAGGTTCTCGAAATCAAACGGTAGGAGCTTTCGGATTTGACCTCGATGATTCAGACACGGGCCCTGAACAAGCAGTTCGGGGCCAAGGTTGCGGTTCGCGACCTCGAGCTCGATATCGCTGCGGGAGAGTTCTTCTGTTTCCTGGGACCCAACGGGGCAGGCAAGACGACGACCATCAAAATGCTCATCGGGCTGCAGCGACCGAGCTCCGGGCAAGCGCTGGTCGGCGGTTACGACATCCAGACCGAACCGACCGCTGCCAAACAGCTGCTCGGTTACGTTCCCGATCACCCCTACCTCTATGAGCGATTGACTGGCCGCGAGCTGATGCGTTTCGTCGCCGGGCTCTATCGGATGCCGGAGGCGACGTTCGCCGAGCGCTGTGACGCGCTTCTCGAAACGTTCGAGATTCTCCATGTCGCCGATCAACTGGTGGAGAGCTACAGCCACGGGATGCGGCAGAAGCTCAGCTTCGCTTCGTGCTTCCTGCACCAGCCTCGAATCGTGGTCGTCGACGAGCCGTGGGTCGGGCTGGATCCCAAGAACATTCGCGAAGTCAAGAGCTACCTGCGGGCCCAGACCGACCTGGGGTTGACCGTGTTCATGTCGACTCACAGCCTGTCGATCGCCGAGGAAGTGGCCGACCGCATCGGGATCATCCACCGTGGACAGCTGCTGCACGTCGGCACGGTGGAGGAGATCAAATCTCTGGCGTCGAATCCGGGCTCGCTGGAGGACGTGTTCCTCGAACTGACCCGTCAAGCCGAGGAGGCGTTGTCCTGAGCTCCGCACGCTTCGCGCCATTGTCCACCCTGCTGTGGGCGAAGCATCGCATCGCACGGCATACGATCGCTTCGGTGCGGCGCGAATCCAAGCTCAAGGTGGCAGTCGTGTCGCTGTCTGCCGCAGGTTTGTGGCTCGGCATCTTCTTCTTGGCTCGCTTCGGCTTCGGCTTGTTCGAGATCTTCGGTCAGGACGTGCTCGGAACGGGTGGGATCAGCTTGACGGATCTGGTCATGGCGCGGCTTTTGTCGGTCTTCGCCCTGGCGTTGTTCGTCATGCTCGTCTTCTCCAATGTCCTCATCGCTTTCTCGACCCTCTATCGTTCGCGTGAAGTCGCCTACCTGATCCGAAGCCCGATGCCGACGTCAGCGTTTTTTCTCGGGCGGTTCTACGAGTGCGTCACTTTCAGCTCTTGGGCTTCGGCGTTCCTGGGTTCGCCGGTGATGCTCGCCTACGGCCTCGAGACCGGCGCCGGAGGTCTCTTCTACTTGGCACTGGTCGCTTTCTATCTCCCTTTTGTCACCATCCCTGCGGCTTTGGGGGCGATGATCACGATCATCGTGGTCCGTGGACTCGCCGGCCGTCGTCGCAGCTTCGCCGCGGTGCTCGTCGCCCTGATCCTGGCGGCGTTGTTCGGCTTTTTCCGTGGAGAGCTGGCCTTGCCGAGCTTCGGCGAAACCCCGAGTCTGCAGACGGTGATCACGGCTCTGGGGCAGGTTCAATCGCCCTTTCTACCGAGCTACTGGCTGGCTCAAGGGGTCCTCGGAGCGGCCACGGGAAGCGCCGACAGCGTTTTCTATTTCTTGCTGCTGCTATCCAATGCTCTGCTCCTGGTCTGGCTCGCCACTTTGGCGGCCGAGCGGTGGTTCTATCACGGCTGGTCGACTCTGGCCGGCGGTGACACGCGGTCCAGGACGTCCGTACCGGGGATCCTGAGTCGTCTGGATCGGTGGCTGCGATGGTTGCCGGAGCCGACCCGAGGCATGGTGGCGAAGGATCTTCGGCTCTTTTGGCGCGATTCGGCCCAGTGGTCTCAGTTCGTGCTTTTCTTCGGCATCATGGCCCTATACATTGCCAATCTACGGCCGTCCAGCGGTGGGGCCGGGGATGACTGGAGGGTCTGGAGAACACTGCTCAACCTCGGCGCGTCCATGCTGATCCTCGCTTCATTGACGACGCGCTTCATCTACCCCCTGATCAGTCTCGAAGGTCGGCGTTTTTGGATCCTCGGCTTGTCGCCAGTGACTTTCCGACAGATCGTGTGGCAAAAGTTCTGGCTCAGCGTGGTGACGACCTCCGTCTTTACCATTAGCCTGGCGGTGCTCTCGGCGACCCGACTGGAGCTCGATCGAACCGCCTTCGGGCTCTCGGTGGCCGGCATCATCGCGACCACGTTCGCCCTATCGGGTCTGGCCGTAGGGCTCGGTAGCCTCTACCCGAACTTCCAGGAAGACAACCCGGCGCGCATCGTGTCCGGGATGGGCGGTACACTCAATTTCTTGATGAGCATGCTCTACATCGCCCTGGTCGGTGTCGCGCAAGCCGCGGTACTGCTGTGGGGCCGGGCCGAGGCTGCTCTCGGTGGTGAAACGTACCCTTGGGTCGTCGCGGGTGCGGCAGTTTGGATTCTCGTGATAACAGTGATCACCTGTTGGCTACC
>JBCCGX010000021.1:0-23499 GCA_039029035.1 Acidobacteriota bacterium
ACGTCCTTGACCCGGTTGCCTGACTCGACTTCTTGCAGCACACGAATTATCTGCTCTTCACTGAATCGACTCTTGCGCATCGGCTCCTCCTGCGGTCCAGTCTCTCATTGGAACTGGACCGATTTACGGGGAGCAGGTCACGTCGAGCACGGTGAGGTAGTCGGCCAGGCCTCGGCGATAGAGGACGTCCGCCAGTTCGACGGCACGACGGCTGGCGCCGACCGCTTCTTCGAGGCTCTGTCGGGTTTCCTGTTGGCGGGCGTGCCGAACCAGCGCGGCCTCGGCCTCTTCGATGGCCAGTACCACGGTGCGCTCGTAGCGTGCCAGGGCGGCTTCGCTGCGGGCTTCGACGGCTTGAATGTTGGCCCGGATGCGCCCGCCCTGAAACACCGACCACTGGATTGCCGGACGCAACAACCAGGTGCCGCTGCCGGCACTGAACAGGTCCGACAAGGCGCCGCTCTCGCGACCCGCGGCGCCGCTGAGGACGAAACGGGGGTAGAGATCGGCGACGGCAACGCCGATATCTGCCGTGGCGGCGGCGAGGCGACGCTCCGCGGCCCGCACGTCCGGCCGACGACGCAGCAGCTCCGAGGGCAAGCCGAGGGCCACCGCCGATGGCGGAACGGGGACCGGGGCGGCGTTTGCCAGCTCGCTGGCGAGTGCCCCCGGCGCCTCGCCTAGGAGCACGGCGAGGCGATAGGCCTCGGTGCGGCGCACCGCCTGGAAGGTGGGAATCGCCGAGCGCGTGGCTTCGAGCTGCGCCCGCGCTTGCTGCGCATCCAGGCGCCTGGCGAGGCCGGCCTCGACTTTGCTCTCGACCCGCTCGAGGGACTCGCGCTGAATGCGCAAGTTGTCCTCGGCCACCGCCAGGCGACGCTCGCTGCCACGCAGCTCGATGTAGGCCCGAGCCACTTCGGCAAGAATACTGAGCAAGGTCTGCCGCCGATCGTGCTCGATCGCCTCGACGCGGGCTGCGGCACCCTCCAAGGCCCGTCGGGTGCCACCAAAGACGTCGATCTCCCAGCTGGCGTCGAAGCCTGCCTGGAAGAAGTCATCCTCCTGCTCGATCAGCCCCTGAGCCGCGGCGGCCGAGCCGGCGCCGACGCCGTTCTCGCTCAGGCGAAAGCGGGTGGCGTCGGCCGAGGCGCCGATCCGAGGCAGGTGCTGTGAGCGTGCCGCGCGGCGCAGGGCGCGGGCTTCCCGGACCCGAGCCGCGGCGATCCGCAAGTCGTGGTTGGACTCGACGGCCCGCTCGAGCAGGTGGGTCAGCAGCGGATCGTCGAAGGTGCTCCACCAGTCCGACAGAACCTCCGCCGTCGGCGCGAAGGTCTCCTCGGCGGTGATCCAGACGGCCGGGGCATTCTCGTGCGGGGCTTTGTAGCTCGGCCCAACGGTGCAGGCGGCGGTGAGGCAAGCGACCGCAAGAACCACCATGGGCTGTCTCAATTTGTTGTCGGATCTCATGATTCGACCTCCAGGGCGACGAGGGCGAGCTCGTCGAGGTTCGCCGCCGGCTCGGCGACGGGCTCGGCGGCTGGCGAACGGTGTAGAAAGGCGTAGGCGGCGGGCACGAAGATCAGGGCCAGGAAGGTGGCGCCGATCACCCCACCGGCGATCACCACCGCCAGGGGCGGCCACAGGACACCGCCGGAGAGCAGCAGGGGCAGGAAGCCACCGGCGGTGGTCAGCGTGGTGGAGAAGACGTGGCGGCTGGTGCCTAGGACTTCGTCGACCATCGGCTCGAGCCGACCCGCCGCCGCGTCCGGTCGAGCGCGCAGCGCCGCCAGGACGACGATCGAGTCGTTGATCGCGATGCCGATCAATCCGGCGGTACCGATCATTGACATGAAGCCATAGGGCAAGCCGGCGAGGCGCATGGCGAGGAAGCCGAGGCCAACAGCGAGGATCGCCACCAGCCCGAGCAGGCCGGCGAGGCGGAACGAGCGAAACGACAGCACGATGGTGGCCACCATCAGCACCAGCAGCACCGGCGCGTGGGTGAAGAGACCGGCGATCGCATCGCCCTGCTCTTCCGCCTCGCCACCGAGCTCCATCCGGTAGCCGGCGGGCAGCTCGAAGCCCGCCCCCTCCAGTCGCTCGGCGAAGCGGGCGCTGACCTCCGGCGGCAGAGCACCGGCGATCAGATAACCCTTGAGAGTGTTGAGGCGCTCGCCGTTGCGGCGCGGGATGCCCCGCAGCTCGGAAGTCAGGGTCAGCTCACCGAGGCTGGTGAGGGGCACCCACTCGTCGCTGTCGGCGGCGGCGCCGGGCCGGAGATTGACCGCCGCGATGCGGCCGAGGTCGGCGCGCTCCCGATCGCCGTAGCGGATCCTCACCGGCAGATCTTCGGTTTGCTCGAGAATCGAGCCCCCGAGGCCGCCTTCGAGGCGCCCCTGCAACTGCCGTGCGACATCGACCAGGCTCAGGCCCGCGAGGCGAGCCTCGCTCTCGTTGGCCCGCAGCTCCAGCTTGGGCTCACCCGCAGCGAGGGTGGCACGGGTGTGCACCACTTCCGGCATCTCGATCAAATGCCGGCGCACCTCGTCGCCCAGGCGCCTGAGCTCGGCCAGACTGGGACCGAAGAGCCGGACCTCGATCGGCGCGTCCACCGGCGGCCCCTGACCGAGCAGACGCAGGACGATCTGTCCATCAGGGAAGGCCGTGTCGAGAGCGCGCTGCAGCTCTGGGAGGGCGCGGCGCATGGCCGCGTCGTCGGTGGCGTGCACCAATGCCTGAGCGTAGCTCGGCGCGCCGTCTTCGTTCATCAGCATGTTGTAGTAGAACGCTGGCGCGCTGCCGCCGATCACCCAATCGACGCGCCGCACCACCGGGTCTCGGCGCAGCACGGCCTCGACCTCCATGGCCCGGTCGCGGGTGAGATCGATCGACGACTCCGTCGGCAGCCACATCTGGAGATAGAACTGGTCGCGGTCGGCGAAGGGAAAGAACTGCCTCTCCAGCGTGCCGGCGGCGAGGAACCCCAGCACCGGCAGCACGACGCCACTGGCGATGCCGAGCAGCGGGCGGCGCACCGCCATCGTCAGCAGGCGGCGGAAGAAGCTCGCCGCGCGCGGATTGCGGACGCCGCTGCGCCACCAGCTCTGGGACCTCTCTTCCGCCACTGATCGACCGAAGAGACCGACCAGGGCTGGTAGCACGGTCATCGCGATGACAAAGGAGGAGATCAACGCCAGGATGACGCTCACCGCGATGGTATCGACGAACTCGCCGACATCGCCACTCAACAAGAAGATCGGCAGAAAGGCGATCACCGTGGTGAGAGTCGAGCCGAGCAGCGGCACGAAGAGATGGCGCACGGCCTGGGCGATGGCTTCGGCGCGCGACGCTTTCCGCATACGGTGGTGGACCTCTTCGACCATGACGATGGCGTTGTCGATCAGAAGCCCCAGGGCGATGATCAGGCCGGTGACCGAGATCTGATGCAACGGCACGCCGAAGACGTTGAGGCCAAAGAGCACCGACGACGCCGACAGCGGCACCGCCGCGCCCACCAGCAGCGCCGAGCGCCAGCCCATGGTGACGAAGATCACCGCCACCACGATCAAGCCACCAAGGATCAGGTTCTGGGCCAGCTGACCGAGCCGTGACAGGGTGTAGTGGCTCTGATCGAAGACGCGCTCGATCGCGACACTGCCCGACAGCCGGCTCTCGAAGTCGTCGATCACCCGGTTGGCCTGGCGCGCCCAGCGGTCGACCTGCTGGTTGGCCTCGACGCGAGCGGCGATCAGAATGCCAGGGCGCCCCGCAGCGTTCTCCCCTCCGATCAGCGCCAGCTCGCTCTGCGGTTGGCGAAAGGAGCGCTCCACGGTCGCCACGTCCCCCAGGCGCAGGAGCTCGGCGGTGGCGCCGTCGCGCAGCGGGATGCGGGCGATGCGGTCGAGGGTGTCGAGCTCGCCAGCCACTTCGATCAGGACGTCCCGCTCCGTCCCGCGCAGGACGCCGGCCGGGACCTTGGCGTCGGCGGCAGCAATTCGGCGACCGACCTCGTCGACCGACAGACCGAGGGCGGCCAGCTCGTCGGGATCGACGGTGACCGCGATCTCCTCCTCGGCCTCACCGTAGACGCGGACGATATCGGTCGCCGGCACGTTGCGCAGGCGGTCGGCCAGCTCCTCGGAGAGTCGCTTGAGAATGCCTGGGCTCGGCTCGCCCGAGCCCGACCAGGCCAGGCCGACCAGCAGTGTGAAGGCCGGCGGCGCCCGGGTTTCGTCGAAGGCCGGCGGTGAGGCCTCGGGGGGCAGCAGGTCTTCGGCATCGCCCAACTTGTCGCGGACCTTCGCCCACACCGGATCGGTGTCCTGGATCGTGCCGTCCAGGCTGACAGTGATCAACGACACGCCGACCCGGGAGATGGAATCGATCTCGTCGATCTCCGACAGCTCGCGCAGCTCGTCTTCGAGCGTCTCGGTGACCAACGCCTCGACCCGTTCGGCCGACGCCCCGGGCAGCGCGGTGACGATCACCGCATTGCGGTTCGAGATGCGCGGATCTTCCAGGCGTGGCAGGGTGAACATGGCAGAAAGGCCGCCCACCAGGAGCACCGCGATGGTCAGGGTGAGCAGATGGCGGTTGCGAAAGAACAGGGTGCTCATGACGCCTCCTCTGCCTTTGCCACCTGCACACGCTGGCCTGGCACCAACCGATGGACCCCGCCGGACACCACCCGCTCACCCGGTTGCAGGGTGCCGCGCACGTAGACCCGTGCGGTTTCAGTGTGGAGCACCTCCACCTCGCGGCGAGCGATCCGGTGCAGCTCCGAATCCTGCTGATCCGGCTCGGCCACGTAGCAGGCCCAGAGGCCGCGCACGCTTTCGGTGAGGGCTGCG
The DNA here is from genome assembly GCA_039029035.1 of Acidobacteriota bacterium. GTDB lineage: Bacteria > Acidobacteriota > Thermoanaerobaculia > Multivoradales > J023 > JAAELT01. The sequence goes on from JBCCGX010000021.1 coordinate 4,851, forward strand.
GCCGGCAGCCAGAAGCCAGGCTCTTCAATGCGCTGCACGAGCAGGACCTCCGCCAGGTCGCCACTCCGGACTTCGGCGCCCACCGCGGTCAGGTCGGCGAAATCCAGTAGCACGGTGACGGTGCGGGTGCGGCGCTCCCGATCCGGTAGAACCGCCTTGACCCGGGTCGGGTAGCTCTGGCCGTGCACAGTGACCCGGATCGCGTCACCCGGGGTCAGCGTCGCGGCTTGTCCTGCCGCGATCCCGACGCGGGCTTCGAGGCGTTGCGATTCGAGGAGTCGCAGAACAGGCTGGCCGGCCGGTACCACCTCGCCCTCATCCACCAGGCGGGACGCGACCGTGCCCTCGTAGGGTGCTCTCAAGGTCGACTTGGTAATCTCGACGTCCAACGAGCGGATCTGGGCTTCGATCTGTCGCACTGCCGCTTCGCGGACTTGCAGCTCGAGGCGGGCTTCGTCGTGCTCCTGATCCGAGACCGCATCGAGCTCAGCGGCCTCGGCCACCCGCTGATGGGTGGCGCGAGCCAGCTTGAGGCCGGCGCGGGCCTCTTCGAGACCCGCGGCCAGCTCAGCTCGCTGCGACCGCAGCCGCTCCTGATCGAGTAACGCCAGGCGCTCGCCGGCTTCGACCCAATCCCCTTCCTCCACCAACATCCGGTCGACCAAACCGGCGAGCTCGAAGCCTAGATCGCTCGTTCTGGCGGCCTCCACCCGGCCAACGAAAGCACGCTCCACCGCATAGGCCTCGTGCAGCGCCGCGACCCGTGTCTCGACCCGCAGCAGGCGCTCGGGAGCTGCCGTTGGCGGCATCGTCTCATGGCCGGTCGCGACCCAGGCGCCGAGGATCGCGAGCGTCAAAATCAACGGGATCAGGTAAGGGCCACGACGGCTCCCTGGCGCGCGGGTGGCCGCTCTCGTCTTGTCTTGCATTGGCTTCTCCATTTTAAAAGTGTATCTACACTTATTTAACTCGTTAACAACTTCACGCTCAAACAGCATCGAGTGTCAGATCAATCTCGGATCGCCTGGACCGTCGCTGCCAGGTCGCCCAGCATGTGGCTCAGGCGCTCCTCGCCGAGGCGATCGGCGATCAACGCCTGGGCCTTGCGCCACAGGGGGTAGGCGCGCTCGAGCGTCCGACGCCCCTCACCTGTCAGCATCACCTCGCGCACCCGGCGGTCTCGGCCTGGATGGATGACGACCAGGCCCGCCTTCTCCAAAGGCTTGAGATTGCGCGTCAAGGTGGTTCGATCCATCACCAGCCCCTCGGCCAGACCGTTGATCGTCACCGGGCCGCGCAGGCGAATAGCGGTCAGCAAAGTGAATTGGGTGGGCTTGATCCCCACCGGTCGGAGCATCTCGGCGTAGAGCTGGGTGACGATCCGATCGGCCCGCCTCAGGTTGAAGCTGGCGCAGGTTCCAGGCACCTGGGCCAACTCTTCGATCGTCGGTTTTGGGGCGTCGTCGGACATGATATAGTGTATATACACTTAAAAATCCGCTCGGTCAAGGAGAAACGTAGTTGAAGGTCCGTTTGTTGCTCGCGGCTTCGCGGTAGGTCAGCGTGATCCTGTAATCGAACTTCGGGTCGGCTCCCTCCGGGCTCCGGCAGAACTCGCTACGCTCAAACATGCTGCCTCCGCTTCTCCTCCGGGAGCCGATCCCTGCACTCCAGAGGCTATTGCCCGCTGACCAGAGGCTACGCCGCGAGCAACAAACGGACCTTATCGGGACAGGGCTCGAAGGCTGCCAAATCTTCAATGCAAACAGCGACACGGCGTCTCGATGGGGCTCACGCTGACCTGCCGTGGAGCCGCGAGAGTCAACGGTCTCACGGGCCTCGGCGGCACCCGATCGCAAACCTGCGGCTAACGCTGACCTGCCGTGGAGCCGCGAGAGTCAACGGCCGCAAGGGCCAGCAGGCTGTTCGCAGCCTACGCCTCCTACCCCAACGGGTAGGGCCCTGCGCTGTCCAGCCCCGATACAGTCGGATAAACTCCCCAGCGGTCACGCGAGAGGCCAGGAGACCCCATGAAGATCTACAAAGTACTGCCGGACCTGTCCAAGGAACGGCAGATGAAAATCTGGCACAAGGCCCTGCGCTCGCAGTGGTCGGCCACCGATCTCAACTGGGATCGGCCGCAGAGGATCACCAATGCTCATCTGAAGAACCAGATGAGCCGCATCCTGACGCCGGTCCTGATGGGTGAGCAAGCAGCGCTGTATTCCGTCTCCGGCCTGATTCCGATCCTGGGCAAGATGTCGGAGGTCGAGAGCCAGTTCTATCTCACCACCTGGGCGGTCGACGAAGCCCGTCACACTGAGCTCTTCACTCTCTACTACGATCGCCTGGGTCTGCAACCGATGCCGATCCGGCGCTTCCCCGCCGGTTATCTCTTCCAGAGCCAGATCGTCGCCGACGAGCCGGCGGAATGGCTTTCCGGAGTCCTGATCAGCGAGGTGATGGCCAAAAAACTGATGGAAGAGTTTGTGCGCCTCGACCTGGATCCCGTCCTGTCCGACATCTCCGATGGAATCCTAAAAGACGAAGCGCGACATCTCGGTTTCAATCACATCTATCTGGAAGACCGCTTCAGCGATCTGCACACCAACGCTCCGGACCAAGGTCAAGCCTTCGCGGAGCAGCTCCACAAGCGCCTGGACCATGTCCTCGAGCACCTACAACCCGTGCTCGACGCCCTGGCTACCGAGCTCGATGACATCGGCATCGACCGTATCGAGATCTTCGACAAAGTCGGCGACGAAGCGCGCCGCCGACTCGACAAATCGATTCAAGCCGGCCATCGGCGGGCCGAAGGCAAGCAGAAAGCCAGCCAGCTCGCGGAGGCGGAGCTGGTCGGCGCCTGAACCTGCCCAGACCTCTCTTTGTCGAGAAGCGTTCACACTCGCCCAAGGCGGATTCGCAGCGCCGACCGCCTGCGGCAACCGCGGAAGCCACGCGGCGCAGACGATCTCTCTCGGATCCGCAGCGCGCGACGCGAGCTCAAGGCGCTCGGCTTGCCAGCGGTCGAGGCTGCCCGCGCTCCCTCCGCGACTTGGAGCCTCCCTACCCTTGTCGAGACGCGGCCCCGCACGGGATACCACCACCCCGCCGGCAAAGCCGAGCTCGCTGAAATCCTACGCTTCTTCGGCGAGGAGTATGTCTACGGCTTGCGAGCCGTCGAGCTGCGTCAGGCCGATCCGGGCCAGACCGGCTTGCAGCTTGGCCGACTGGTCGTCCCCGGACAAATCGTGCTCTACGAACAGCGGCCTTCGCCCTGGCACCTTCCCGGCCACCTCGGCGAAGACGAGGCGCGACAGCTTCAAGCCGCTGGGGCCCTCCTCGAGCCTTTGGAGGCCAGCACCCTCGTCGAATGGCCGGGCGACACCCTGCGGGATTTCATGCGCATCGACGTGTTGATGCATGAAGTGGGTCACCACTTGCTGCAGCAGCACAAGGGCAAACGACTCGCTCGGGTGGCACGGACACGCGACCACGAAGCCTTCGCCGACACGCTGGCCCGTCGGTGCCGTGCGATCTACCAGGCGCATCGAGAACAAACAGAATGACAGGATCTCCGACACTGGTCGGTGACGGGATCGAGAACGCCTGGAATGCCCTGACCTTGCAGCACGCTGCCGACATGTTTGGCTGGAACTGCCGGTTCAGGGACCGCGCCGATCTACTGAAAGACTGGCAAGCGAAGCAGATCCCCGGATCGCCGAGCTCTGCCCCTTGGTCCGACATTCGCCAACAGCACCATCCGATCATCGCCTTCGACAATGGCGAGGGCTCGCGGCCGCTCTACGGGTTCCGGCCCGAGAGCCTCGATCGGCTCGCCCTCGTGGTGGGCAACGAACGGCGCGGCCTCGCCCGCGACGTGGTGCATGCTGCGCACCACCTCGTACAGGTGCCGATGGTCTCGCGGCGGGTCAACTGCCTCAACGTGGCGGCAGCCGGTGCGGTGGCCCTCTATTACCTGTCGAAAGGCGGAGGCGGCAAGCTCTACTCGCGAGCGGATCCCCACCGTAGTCGCCCCGAGCTCCTGCTCGTGGGGGCCGGCGACCACGTGGAGCTGGGCAGTACGATTCGCTCCGCCGCAGCCTTCGGTTGGCGACGAGCCTTCGTCGAAGATCGGGCGGAGGTTTGGTTCGGCGGCGATCGGATGAAGGTCTCACAAGGCCGGGCCGCCGCGCGGCGAGCGAAGAACTCCATCCGGCTGGTCAAGGCGCCCGCCGATCGCCGCTACGCCTTTGACGAAGCTTGCATCCTCAGCCTGCGACCGGGGGAGCAGCCCCTGGCTCGGACCCATCTGGCGCGCGGCCCGCGTCAGCTCGTCGTTCTGGTCGATGACCAACATGTCGATGTCGACCGTGAAGACTGGTCGCGATTGGCCCGCCGGGTGCGGCGGGCGACGATCGACGTTCCGGCCGCCCGAGCGGACTTGATCTACCACTATCGGCTGACCTCGACCGTGGCCCTGGCCGAGGTCGCACGGCAGGTCGGTGCTCGCCCGCCCAAGGCTCGTCGAGGACGCCGCCCGCCGGTCTATGACCGTCTGCTCCGAACCCTGCTCGAAGACCACGGCGAAACCGTTCTGCTCGAAGATCTTGCTAGATACTGACTCACCGCCGTCGCGCCAGCCCCCCTAACTTGCCGGGGCAAGGCTGGTCGTTCTCAGCCTGGAGAGGTCTCAGCGAGCCGTGGTCAGGCTGCCTCCACAGGCAACTGGGCCAATTCGGCCTGTACCTCCGCGATCGACTGAAACCGATCGGCCGCGCTCTTGGCCAGCATCTTGGTCAGGAATCTCGACCAAGCCTCAGGCACTCCCTGCCTGAGCTCGCGAATCTCGGGCAAAGTCTGTTGCAAGTGAGCTAGCAGAACTTCCATCATTGTCTCGCCGGTAAATGGCTCGTTGCCGGCCAGGAGTCGGAACGCAATGATCCCCAACGAGTAGATGTCTGCCCGTCCATCGATCGGCTGGCCCTGTAACTGTTCCGGCGACATATAGTGCGGGGAGCCGATAACATGACCGGTTTGGGTGAGCTGAGACGTCGCATCAGGCATTCTGGCGATGCCGAAGTCAAGGATTTTTATCCGGCTGCCAGCAAGAAAAAGGTTGGCTGGTTTGAGGTCCCGGTGCACGATCTTGAGCGAGTGCGCTTCGGCAAGCCCAGCCGCGACCTGGCCGAGGACACCCTTCGCTTGCTGAAGCTTGACTGGCTTACGGCGAGCCAGAATATGGTCGAGTCCCTTGCCCTCCAAAAGCTCCATGGTGATGAAAACTCCGCCGTGGAATCGACGGATGTCGTGAACTCGTACGATGTTGGGATGGGTCAGCTTTCGACAAATCCGGACTTCGCGCAAGAGACGCGCCTCTTCCACACTCTGCAGGCCCATCTGTTGAAGTAGGGTCTTGATCGCCACCGGTTCGTCAAGTACGCGATCGTGAGCCTTGTAGACCAAGCCCATGCCCCCACGCCCCAACTCTGCGAGCAGCTCATAGCGATCAGCCAGGATCTCTCCGACACCAGTCTTGCCGTTGCCTACCACCGGGGTCTTGGCGGGCCCGACAGCCGGCGCCGTAGGACCGAGTGTTTCCTGCGGTGGCACGCTGTGCACGGCCGGTGCGGTTTCCGCGAAAGCGGTTGTCATTCGCTGCTGTAGATCGTTCAGACGATGGCTGGCGTCTCGGTAACCGGACCGCAGGCCGACCAGCTTCTCGTAACAACCCCGCGCCTCCTGATCGCGCTTCATACCTTCGCGGATTCGACCCTCCCAATAAAGGCGAGCCAGTCCTGCCTCACCGGCGGACTCAATGTCCGCAGTCAGCAGCAGGACGCGATGCAAGGCCTCTTCGAGCTCGCCGGACTCAAACAGGATCTCTACCGCCAGAAGATTGGCCTGTTCAAATCCGGCGGCGCTCGCCGGAACCTGGCGCAATACGTCGACCGCCTCAGCCTTCATCCCTTGATCGATCAGCAATCTTGCCGCTTCCAGGTTCTTGCGTGCCTTCATGAAGCTCGCTGCAGCTTCGATCGGACGCTCGAGCCGCATTTGGCATTCCGCCACCTTAGTAAAATCGCCCGATGCCTGATACGCCTCGAGCGCTTTCTCGGTTGCTCCGGCTGCCTCGAAACAACCCGCTGCCAGACCGAAGCTCTCGGCCTTGAGATAGGCTTCGCCCGCCTTCGCCGGCTCGTGGCTCTTCTTCCAGTTCCGCGCTGCTTGCTGCCAGTCACCGGCCTCTTGCCAGGCCAACGCTGCTTCCTGATTGAATCCAAGAGCGCCGTAGATCTGAGCTGCCTGCGCCAACTTGCCAGTCTGCTTGAGAATGTCGGCCTGAAGCCGATCATCGAGGCTCGGCTGCTCGCGAACCAGTCGGAAGGCCTCTTCGAAGTCCCTGCTCGCGACAAAGGCATCGACAGCTTCCCTGTACCTGCCCGACTGCTCCAGCCACTTGCCCGAGGTCGAAGCGGCAGAGAGCGGTCCATTCGCATCCGGAGCGCTGTGGCCTAACTTTGCCATCAGCTCGCCGCGGTAGCGCTGGATCTGGCGGAGCTCCTGCCGCGCTTTGGCATCGTGGCTCTGCAGGGCCTGTAGGCGATGTGCTTCACGATCGTAGGAACGCAGGGCCTCGCGCAAGCTACCAGCCTTCTCATAATAAGCTGCGGCCTTCTTCCACTCCTTGATGCGATCGTACAGTTGCGCAGCGCGCAATCTTTGTCCAGCCTTCGCCGCCGATTGCGCCGCCTTCACATAGTCTCCGGCGAGCTCGTAGAGTGGAACGGCTTCCTTGCGACCGCCTACGGAGATCAGGAGCTCGGCCGCGTACTGAAGTGTGGCATCGGCATCACGGACTGCCTTGGGCCCCAGAACGGCCTTGATAGCCGTCTCGATCGCCTTGTCCTTGTTGCGACCTTCGGCGTAGTAGCGCGTCGCTCGGCGAAAATCTTTGGCGCGCTCAAACAATCTGGCGCCCTTCTCCAGTTGGCCTTCCGCCACCAGACTTTCAGCTCGACCAATAGGGTCCAACCCCAGTATCGAAACGAGCCTCGACTTGGGCTTCTTGCTCACCATGCACTCCGAATGTTCCAACTCTAATGGAACTGCTCTCGAAAGGCCGACGTCCAGGCACATCTTCAAAAACCTTTTCATCCGGCAAAACGCCTGTCGAGCGCTCTGACTTCCTGCACGATCTCGTGGATGTCGATCAACTGTTGCACGAACTGGCGAAGCCTGATCCGCGAGGTGTCCTCAGGGTGTCCGCGCAACCCCGCCACGCAGCCATCCACGGCGAACAGCGGTGCGCTGGTACCCCGCCTGACACCTATCCCCTCTCCATTTCGCCTTTATAGGTGACGTCGCTGACGGCCTGCTCGAGCAACCCGCACGGCTGGCGAAGCGGCACGGCGAACGGCGCGCTGGGCGGGGAGGTCTTTATCGAAGCGAGCAGCTTACCCGCTGCACACCATGGAGAGCTCTGCGTGACTCTGAACATCACTTGCTGCTTCTGAGAGCGAATGCTGGAACCTCGAACCCACTTCGCTGGACGCCTGGCCTCTCTTCGACAAGAGATCCGCCAGATCACCACACTCTCCCTTCCGATCCTGGGTAGCCAGCTCGGATTCATGCTGCTGTGGACCGTCGACGTGGCGATGCTCGGCGCGTTCAGTACCGAATCGCTCGATGCGGCAGCTCTCGGCCGGCTGTGGATCTCCGGGACCTTGATCTTCGGCTTCGGCCTGTTGTTGGGCAACGATCCTCTGATCAGCCAGGCACACGGCGCGGGTGATCAGAGGAGCCTGGATCTGGCCCTGCACCGTGGCCTGGCGCTCGCCGGGCTCATCAGCGTGCCTTTGGCCCTGCTTTGGCTGCTCACCGGTCCCGTCCTGCTGGTCCTGGGGCAGGAAACAGCGCTGGCCCACGAAGCCCATCGCTACGTGATGACCCAAATCCCGACCCTGCCGTTGGCGATGGCGTTCTCGGCCCTGCGCCAGTTTCTGATCGGTCGCGGCATCATGCTGCCCGGGCTGTACGTCAGTCTGCTGGCCGTCGTCGTCAACATCGGCGCCAACTGGATCCTGATCTACGGCCATTGGGGCGCGCCGGCCCTGGGCCACGTCGGCGCGGGCTTGGCGACCGCCATGACACAGGTCTTCATGCTGGTTGCGCTGGTGCTGTTTGTGCGAGTGCGCGGCCTGTGCCGCTTTCACAGGCTGGTCCGAAGCTCGGGAGCGCTCTCGCTGCGTGGATTGTTGCCGGTGGTTCGACTCGGCCTGCCGATCGCGCTGCAGCTCGGTCTCGGCACATGGACCTTCCAAACCACGACCCTGATGGCCGGTTGGCTGGGTCGAGACGTTCTGGCGGCGAACACAGTGTTACTCACCCTGAGCGGCATGGCCTTCATGGTACCGCTGGCGATCTCGATCGGGACGTCGACCCGGGTCGGCCATTTGATCGGCGCTCGGCGCCCAGAGGCAGCGCGCAATGCCGCCTGGGCAAGCCTGGCACTGGCTTGCGGTGTGATGGCGTCCCTCGCCGGGCTTCTTCTGTTGACGCGCGCGATCTTGCCAACGTTGTTCACCAACGACCTCCATGTGGCGGCCTTGGCCGCCGCCGTGCTGCCGGTGGTGGCCGCCTTCCAACTGGCCGATGGCCTGCAAGCGATCGGCGGCGGTATCTTGCGAGCCATGGGACGAACCCGAGCTGCCGCGGTGTTCAACCTGGCCGGCTACTACCTCCTGGCACTGCCCCTGGCCGGCTGGCTCGCTCTGCACCAGGGCCATGGCCTGATGGGTATCTGGACCGGCCTGGCGATCGGTCTGACCGTCGTGGCCGGATTGTTGGTCGCCTGGCTACGCCGGAACGCGACGCTAGCCATGACCCTCCTGACCCCTGCCGATCCCCCAAGAGATCCTGCCCCAAAAAAAGCTTGGACACCAACAGAGAGTTCGGTGAAACCGGCCCGCGGTGAGCTGGCCTACCCCGGAAGATTCACCAGCCTGAGAGCGAAGCGCGAACGGACCTGGGTTCAATGATCGACGAAGCCATCACCAGAACACAGCGCCTCTCGAGGTCCCTACGCAAAGCCTTGGAGCGCGGGCCTTTGAGCGCCGGAGCGACAGGCTGGTTGAATCTTGCCGGATAAGTCATGCAGCGCATCGACAACCCCACGAATCCAAGCGCGTGGCGCGTCAGCTCTAGTCACCTACCGGCACAGCATCGCCAGGTGCTACCGGAGCTGCATCACCGTCTCGCCGGCTCGGGCATCCAATGGGCGATCACCGGATCCTGCTGCCTCGCCTTGCAGGGCGTTGCGATCGCTCCGTCTGACATCGACATCTTGACCACCCGCCAGGACCTCTATCGTTTTCCGCGCCTCTTCGCCGACCACATCGAGAGGGGCTTCGCCTTCTCCCGTCTACGGACTCTCAGGTCTCACTTCGGCGTGCTCCGAATCTTCGGGGTTCGGGTCGAAGTCATGGCGGAGCCGGAAGACTGGCAGCCGGGTGTCGGCTGGTGCCCGGACGTGCAGGCCGGCTGGCGATTCTGTCGCCGCTACGTTCGATTGGAGGATCTGTCGATCCCGGTCCTCTCCCTGGCTTTCGAGCGCCGGGTCTACAAGGTTCTCGGACAACGAGCCAAGTTAGATCTTCTTTCCCAGCTGGATCGGTCTCGATTGGGCCGATAGAACCGGCCGCGCCAACGACTCCACCATCGCCGCGACGAGCCGCACCGACCGGTGCAGGGTCTCACGATCGAGGTTATCGACCACGTCGTGCGGTGAGTGAATAGCCATCGTCGCGCGACCCAACGAGCCACTGGCAATCGTCAGGCAATCGATGCCGCGGTGCGCGAAAGGAATCGAGTCGATGCCCATGGCCGGCGGCATAAGGACGCCTCGCACAGCGATATCGAGTTCCTGTGCTACCGAGCGGGCGACCGCGGACAGGTGTTTGGAGAACCAGCGTCCGAAGCCGAAACGCTCGAGCAATGCAACGTCCCCGGGATTGCCAACGCCATCGAAGTTGATCGCCCAAATCGGGCGACCTCTGAGCTCTCCCCTGTGCCTTTCGAGCCACCGCGTGGCGCCGACCATGTGATCCTCTTCGGCCCCTGGCGACAGGAAGATCCACTCGACGCCGTCCGACAGCTCGCCCGGCACATGCTGCGCCAGCCACAACAGGAGACCGACCGAGCCGGCATTGTCCACACCGCCCGGCGACCGATTGTCGCTGCGCAGCGTTGCCAGGACGCTGAGCGCGGCGGCAGCGACGACGGCGCTCGCCGCCGGGAGCCAAGCCATACCCGCTGAGCCACCGAGCAGGGCAACCGCAAGCCAACCTGTCAGAACCAACGCTCCGACAATGGCCAGAATCGTCAAACCCATGCGAACGGGAAAGGCCAGATTCTGCGACTTGCTGTCATGGTGGGCCAGCAAGATGATCGTCAACCGTGGGCTCGCAGAGCGCCGATAACCAACAACGTTCGCGGTGCGGGTCGGGCCGTCCTGGGCGTAGAGATGTTCACTCCACGGCGACCAGCCGATCAAGATGCCCCCGACCGCGAGACCCGCCACGAGGAGGACCCCGGCGACGGCCGGAGACCGCGTCGCCAGGAAACCGCTCACCGCCAGCAAGACTGCCAGACCGGAAAGCACCGAGCGCAAGGCGCGAAACGCCGGTCGAATGTCGTACGAAAACTCCTCTACCGCGACGTCGAGACCCGCTTCGCGCAGACCATTGGCCACGAGATCGATCGCCCGCTGATCACCCGCCGTGCCGGGATAGCGCGGAAAAGCCAGGGCACGCGCATCGTCGAGGATCGCATCGACAGCTTCTTCGCGGATCTCGAGCACCTGCAGCTCAGCTGTCGTCGTCGTCACGCCGACTGAAAAGGCCGGTCAAGGCCTTGGTGAGCTCTCGCTCCACCGTCTTTTGGGCGTAACGCTTGCCGAGCTTCGCCAACGTGTCGCGATTCAGCCCAACCTGCGTGAGATCCGCCGAGCCGCGGATCAGCATTGGCAGATTGACCCTCCCATCCTCCTCGGCAAGGACATCCAACACCTCGACCGGGATCTCTTTGATCGACAGCCCTTCTCGCGGCGTGAGAACCGAGAGCTGCATCTCCAGCGGGCCGTCGAAGTCCAGCCAGCCGCTCACCGTGAAAGCAACAGGACCAGCGCTCAATCGGCATTCAGCCAAATGGAGGCGCTGCTGGCGGATGTCGAATTCGAGCGGAAAGGAGTCGAAGCCGGCACCGATGAGCGCGACGTTACCCAGAATCGCTTCCAACTGGGTGAACACCGGATGATCGGGCAGCTCGCCGCTGCCGATCGTCAAGCGTCCGTTGCCCAGGAGCGCGGTGGCATCGTCGGCATTGCCGGTCGCTGACAGCTCGAATTGGCTCGTCCCGAGGCCGGCGATATTCCCCAGACCGAGGAGCACGCCGGTGCTCAGAGCGTCGCCGTCGAGGCGCAGGGAGTAAGTCATCGGATCCGCCGCGACGTCGGCCTCGAGATGGCCTTGCAGTTCGCCTTGCGGTGCGGTGAGACGCAGATCCCGCAGGCCCAGTTGGCCGCCTTCGAGCTCCATCCGAGCGCTTGCGTCGCGCGCCTGGGTCTCGCCGGAGATCAGCTCGCCGATCGTCGCATCGCCCGATAGCTTGGCACCGGCAAGATGAGTGGCCGCGGCCGGATCGAGGGTCAGCTCGCCGATCTCGATCTCGACTCCGCGCACTGTCGTCAACGCCGCAGGATCGCTCGATTCGGGGTCACCGAGGACGATCTCATCGATTCGGATCTCGCCACGAGCGGTCTGTCCCGTCGCCACGTCGCCGCCGAAGGTTAAGTCAGTGAGCTGTAGATCGAGCCCGCGCAGCTCCATCGACTCGGTGACGCCGTTCTGGGTCGAACGCTGGACGATCGAGCCGTCCTCGAGGCGGACTTCAGAGATCGCGAGATCGAGCGAGCTGCCCTCGCCCTCCGAGGATTCCGCCACCGAAGAGTCATCCGACGCACTGCCTCCGGTCGACGCAGCCTCGGTTGGCCGGGTCGCCACCCTTTCACCGGCAACTAGCTCCACCTGGGGCCGTTCGAGAACGATCTCGGTTACCGTCAGCGTACCGCCCAACAGATCGCCGGGACGATGCTTGAGGACCAGGCGGTCCATGGTGGCCGTAAGCTCGCCATCTTCCAGGGGTCCTCTGGCCTGCACGTTCTCCAGCTCGAGCCCACGCAGCAGGTTGAGGCGGAAGCCTTCCGCCTGCAGCTCGAGGCCGGCGCTCTGACCGATCTGATTCAAGGCGAGGCGCCCGAGCTCGGGTGAGTCGAACTCGGTGAACAGGACGGCCACGACCCCGAGAGCCAAAACGACCAGGGCAACCGCAGCCACCAGGATGAGCTTCTTCGGTTTCGCGGGCATGTGACCTCCTTTGAGAGCTAGCAGGCCGTGGTGAAAGTCAGCCGCCGGCGAGAGCGAGAGATTTTTCGCCAGATCCAGGCGCCAAACCACAGAAATACTGGAGTATTTCGCGGATTTGGCAACACAGAGATGGCGGAAAAGATCCGCTCGCAGCGCGGACTGATTTTTGCCACGGCCTGCTAGCTTAGCGCAGCTGCCGCCCGCCCTTTCCAGCTGCCGCCTTGGCCGCGCCAATAGCGACGGGCGGAATCGAGCGTCATTCCCAAGTAGAGCAAACCGGCGACCGGTAGAGCGAGCGCCCAGGCGAGCGACCGCCGATAGAGGCGTAGGGTCGGAATGAAGGTCCACGCCATGAGGATCCAGCCAGCAAGACCCAGCCCGGCGGTTCCCCAACAGCCATGCAGGGGCCACGTCAGCGCGAGCAGCGGCGGTGCCAGGTAGACCAATACCAGGCCCAACACCGTGCCGGCCAAGAGCCAGGGCGAGTACTGCAATTGGGTGTAGGCGGTCCGCGCCACCATGCTCCAGATGTCGGGCAAGCCGTCGTAGGGACGGATGCTGTGCTCGGTCTCGGTCAATCCCAGCCAGATCGGTCCCTGGGGCTTCAGCTGCCGGGCGAGGGCACAATCGTCGATCACTTCGCCGCGAATGGCCGCGATGCCACCGGCACGCTCCAGAGCCTGCCGTCGCACCAGCATGCAGCCGCCGGCGGCGCCTGCGGTGCGCGAGCTCGAATCGTTGACCCTCGAAAAAGGATAGAGCTGCTGGAAGAAGTAGACAAAGGCTGGGATCAGCAGCCGCTCCCAACCTCGGCGACAGTGGAGGCGAACCATCAAGGAGACCAGACTGAGCCCTTCGCCCTCGGCCTTGGCGACCAAGCGCCGTAGGTTCGTCGGATCGTGCTCAACGTCTGCATCGGTGAGCAGTAGGTACTCCGCCTCGGGCATCTCCTCGCCGGCGATCTCGACGCCCGAATGGACCGCCCACATCTTGCCTGTCCAGCCCGGCTCGAGAGCCGCCGCGCGTCGCACCCGCAAGAGCGAGCCTCGCGGGTGCCCTGCTGCGAGATCGCGCACACGATCGCCGGTACCGTCATCACTGTGGTCATCGACCAGCACGACCACCAGCGGCCCCGGATAGTCCTGTCCGAGAAGCGATGCGAGGCAGCGCTCGATCACATCTGCTTCGTTGCGCGCCGGAACGACAACGGTCACGGCCGGCCAGTCGGTCAGCTCTCCGACCTGATTCTCCAGCCGCTGATCGGCGCGCCAGTATCCACCATGGAGGAACGCCAGGTAGATCCAGGCGAGCAGCGCGGTGGTGCCGAGGGTGAGGAGTAGAGGGATCATGGGACTTGTCTCGGATTGCGAGGACGGCGGTCAGGGAACAGAACCGGTGAGTGGCTGCCGACCCCGAGACGATACACCGCCTTGCTGCCAGGTCTGGCTTGCAACGAAAGAATCTACACCAACTGAATTCATGCTTGACAAACGCCGGCCGGAGGATACTATGCGCATATACGCATGACGACGCACGGAGAACTCTGACATGAAACGAAATCGCGCCGCCGCCCGCTTGATGATCCTTCGCCGACTTCTTTCTCAGCACGAGATCGGCAGCCAAGAAGAGCTGGTCAAGCTGCTCGGCGAACAAGGACACGTGGTGACCCAGGCCACCGTATCGCGTGACCTCTCGAGCCTCGGGGTCGAGAAAGTCGCCGGCAGCGGGGGCCGCGAACGCTATGTGGTGGCGGCGGATCTGAGACGTCAATCCCAGGCGATCGCCAACCTCGGGCGGCGACTGCGGGAGTTCGTCACCGAGATCGGCCATTCAGCGAACCAGGTGGTGCTCAAGACCGGGCCCGGCTCAGCCAGCCCGGTAGCGGCAGCTCTCGACGCCGCCGCGCTGGGCGAGATCCTGGGCACGATCGGTGGCGACGACACGATTCTGGTCATTGCCCGCAACGCCGAGGGCGGCGCCGCGGTGGCACAACAGTTGGAAGACATCATGGAGGCTGGGGACAGATGAAAGTGGTCTTGGCATATTCCGGAGGGCTCGACACCTCCGTCATTCTGCATTGGATCCGGGAAACCTACGATGCCGAAGTCATCGCCTACATGGCCGACGTCGGCCAGGGCGGCGAGGTGGAATCGGCCCGGCGCGCGGCGCGTGAGACTGGAGCGAGCGAAATCGTGGTGGAAGATCTGCGCGAGGAGTTCGCCCGCGACTGCATCTTCCCTGCCCTGCGCGCCAACGCAGTGTACGAGTGGTACTACCTGATGGGCACCGCCCTGGCGCGGCCGATCATCGCCCGCGGCCTGATGCGCGCCGCCGAGCGCTTCGGCGCCGAGGCCATCGCCCACGGCGCCACCGGCAAGGGCAACGATCAGATTCGCTTCGAGCTCGCCGCCTACGCCCTGCAGCCCAACATCCGCATCATCGCCCCCTGGCGCGAATGGAGCTACAAGGGACGCTCGGACCTCGTCGCCTATGCGGAAGAGCACGGCCTCAACCTGGCGGCGGCGCCCAAGCCCGAGTATTCGATGGATGCCAACTTGATGCATATCTCCTACGAGGGCGGCATCCTGGAGGATCCTTGGGCCGGTCCGCCGGAGGGTATGTTCCGCATGACGACGGATCCCGAAGACGCTCCGGACGAGCCCGAGTACGTCACCGTGCGCTTCGCCAAGGGCACCCCGGTGGCGATCAACGGCGAGGAGCTCGGGCCGGTGGAGCTGCTCGACAAAGTCAACGCCCTGGGCGGCAAGCACGGCGTCGGACGGGTCGACATCGTGGAGAACCGTTTCCTCGGCATGAAGAGCCGCGGCGTCTACGAGACCCCGGGCTGCACCCTCCTGCTGCACGCTCACCGCGCGGTCGAGTCGATCACCCTCGATCGTGAAGTCCAGCACCTGCGCGACGAGCTGTCGCCGCGCTTCGCCGAGATCGTCTACAACGGTCTCTGGTTCAGCCCCGAGCGCGAGGCGCTGCAGTCGTTCATGGACTCGGTGCAGGAGCGGGTCAACGGTGAGGCACGGCTCAAGCTCTACAAGGGCAACGCCACCGTCGAGGGTCGACGCTCCTCCAGCCATACCCTCTACGACGAGAAGATCGCCACTTTCGAGGCCGACGACGTCTACGATCAGAGCGACGCCACCGGCTTCATCCGCCTGCGCGCCCTGCGCCTGCGGACCCTGGGCGCCAAACGGATCTCCGAGGGCGAGTGAGCCGTGCCATGGAACCCTCTTACGAGTTCCCGGTGTACCACCGGCTCGATCTCGAGATCACCGCCGGCGACGGATCACGGGTCAGGACCCGCGATGGCCAAGAGCTGATCGACTTCTACGGCGCCCACGCCGTCACTGCCTTGGGCTACCGACACCCGGAGCTGACCCGGGTGTTGGCAAGCCAAGCCGAGACGCTGCTCTTCCAGACCAACCTGGTGGAGGTCGAGACCCGGCGACAGGCTTGTCGCGACCTGGCGGCCTTCGCGCCGCCGGGTCTCGACCGGGTCTTTCTGGTCAACTCCGGTGCCGAAGCCAACGAGAACGCCTTACGCCTCGCCTTCCGGGGCCGGGAACGCCGCCGCGTGGTGGCCATCGAAGGCGGCTTCCACGGCCGCACGGCCGCCGCCGGCGCCTGCTCCCACGGGGCACGTGACAAGTGGTATGCCTTCCCACACACGCCGTTCGACGTCGTTTGGGTGCCGTTCGACGATCCCGCCGCCTGGCGCTCGGCCGTCGACGACGACACCGCCGCGGTGATCCTCGAGCCGGTGCAGGGTTTGGCGGGAGCGCGACCGCTCGGCCATGAGATGCTGCGTGCCGCCCGCGAAGCCTGCGACCGGCACGATGCCTGGCTGATCGCCGACGAAGTGCAATGTGGCATGGGGCGGGCCGGCAGCGCCTTCGCCATCGACGCGGCGGGGGTCGTGCCGGATCTCCTCACCACCGCCAAGGGTCTGGCCGGCGGCTTTCCCGCCGGCGCGGTCATCGCTCGCGCTGAGATTGCCGATGCCCTGCCCACCGGTGCCCTGGGCACCACCTTCGGCGGGGGTCCGGTAGCCTGTGCTTGTATCACGACGGTGGTCGCGGCGCTGCGTCAGCCGGGCTTCCTCGACCGGGTCGCCGACCTCGGTGAGCGCATCCGGACAACTTGCCGTGTCGGGCCGGTACGCGAGGTCCAGGGGCGAGGTCTCTTGCTTGGCCTCCGCTGCGACCGACCCGCTCGCGAGGTCTTGGCGCAGCTGCGGCGACGCGGCATCTTGGCCGGCGGCGCGACCGATCCCGACATCGTTCGCCTCATGCCTCCGCTCACCCTCGAAGAGACCGAAGTGGAAGCCCTGCAGCAGGCGCTGGCCGACATCCCGATTGTAGAGCCTACATCTGCCGAAGGTAGCGACTGCCTGGCCGCGAGGGCGTCATGAGCCACCGAACCAACGAGCACGACCGCCACGTCGCCATCGCCGCCTTGCGCGCGGCGGAGCCCTACCTGCGCCTCTTCCAGGGCAAGACCTTCGTCATCAAAGCCGGCGGCGCGGTCGTGGCCGATCGCCGGCGCACCTGCGCCCTGATGGAGCAAGTCGGGCTGCTGCACCGCCTCGGAATCCGCGTCGTCGTGGTCCACGGCGGCGGCAGCCAGGCCACCGAGCTGGCGGGCCGCCTCGGCCTGGAGACCCGCTTCGTCGAAGGCCGCCGGGTGACCGACGAGGCGATGCGCGACGTCGCGACGATGACCTTGAACGGCACCGTCAACACCCAGATCGTGGCGGTCTGCCGCCAGCTCGGCGTCCCAGCACTGGGCCTCTCGGGGGTCGACGGCGGGCTGATCCAGGCGCGGCGCCGGCCGCCCATCGAGCTCGAAGGCGAAGGCCTGGTCGACTACGGCCACGTCGGCGACATCGAGTCGATCGACGCCAGCGTCCTCGAGCGCCTCCTGGCCGATCGCTTCGTACCGATCTTGAGCCCCCTGTCGGCCGACGAGGAAGGTCATGTGCTGAACGTCAATGCCGACGTCGTCGCCTCGCAGCTGGCCAAGGCCATGCGAGCAGAGAAGCTGATCCTGCTCACCGGGGCCACAGGGATCCTGGAGGACCTCGACGACCCGACGAGCCTGATCCCCTACACCGACCTGCGCGGGCTCGACGCACTGCACGAGGCCGGCGCACTCGCCGACGGCATGCTGCCCAAGGTCACCGCGATCCGCGCCGCCCTCGCGGGCGGAGTGCCGCGGGTTCACGTCATCTCGTGGGAAGTGCGAGACAGCCTACTCCTCGAAGTCTTCACCAACGAAGGCAGCGGCACCTTGGTGGTTGCCGATACCCGCACCGAGCCACGGGTTCCGCAGCCATGAAATCCGCCGTTCTCGACAAGATCGCTTCCGTCACCCTGAACTGCCGCCTGCCACGCGAGGTCAAGCTCGGCCACGAGTTCGCCTGCCAGGAAGGCGACGTGGTGGCGGTGCGCATCCTGAATCGCAAGTCGACCTACAACCAGCTCGAGCTGACCACCGGACGGTTCTCCCTGCTCAAGGCTGGCGACATCATCGCCGGCGCCCTCGGCCATCGGCGAGCCTTGATGGGCTATGCCGGTCACCTGCCGGAGAGCCTGGCCGTCGGCAACGAGCTCCAGCTACTCAACATCGGCGGCTGCCTCGGCGTCTGCACCTCGGCCAATCCCGACATCGGGCCGCCCTTCGAATGCGAGGTCTTGGGGCAGGTCCTCGACTTCCCCTACCTCGGCGAGCGCATCGGTGTGCCGGCCAACATCCGCCAGGGCGCCCGACCGATGGCCGACCAGGTCGATGTGGGAAGCGTTCCGGTGATCGCCGTCGTCGGCACCTGCATGAACTCCGGCAAGACCTTCGCCTGCGCCAGCCTGATCCAGGAGCTGGTGCGCCAACGCCTGCGGGTCCACGCCGCGAAGGCGACCGGAGTGAGCCTGCGCCGCGACGTGCTGGCGATGGAAGATGCCGGGGCGCGCGAAGCCCTGGTGTTCACCGATTTCGGCGTCGTCACCACCCAGCGCGACAACGCTCCGGCTCTCACTCGAAGCCTGCTCAGCGCTCTGGCCGAGCCCGCCCCGGACGTGATCGTGCTCGAGCTCGGAGACGGTCTGATGGGGGACTACGGCGTCGACGCCATCCTCGAAGCGCCAGACATCCGCGACACCCTCTCGGCCGTGGTTCTGGCGGCCAACGATCCAGTCGGCGCCTGGGGCGGCCTA